>JAZNFY010000058.1:0-10120 GCA_045589195.1 Faecousia sp.
CGTCTGTTCCGTCCCTGGAGCGCTGCTCACCTGCTGGCTGCTATCCCCGCCACCGCCAAGAAGATCGCTGTTCTGGACCGCACCAAGGAGCCCGGCTCTCAGGGCGAACCTCTGTACCAGGACGTGGTCATGACTCTGGCAAAGGCCGGCAAGAACGACATTACGGTTATTGGCGGCCGTTACGGTCTGGGTTCCAAGGATACCCACCCCGCTTCTGTGTTCGCTGTGTATGCTGAGCTGGCTAAGGCCGAGCCCAAGCACGAGTTCACCATCGGTATCGTGGACGACGTGACCAACCTCTCCCTGGAAGAGACCGTTTCTCCCAACACCGCAGCAGAAGGCACCATCGAGTGCAAGTTCTGGGGTCTGGGCGGCGACGGCACCGTTGGCGCCAACAAGAACTCCATCAAGATCATCGGCGACCACACCGACAAATACGTGCAGGCATACTTCCAGTATGACTCCAAGAAGACCGGTGGCGTTACCGTTTCCCACCTGCGCTTCGGCGACAAGGCCATCAAGTCTCCTTACTACATCAACAAGGCTGACTTCGTTGCCTGCCACAATCCTTCCTACATCACCAAGGGCTTCAAGATCGTCCAGGACGTGAAACCCGGCGGTGTATTCCTGATCAACTGCCAGTGGACTTTGGAAGAGCTGGAGCACCATCTGGATGCCGCTTCCAAGCGCTACATTGCTGAAAACAACATTCAGCTGTACACCATCAACGCCATCGACCTGGCCATTAAGGTGGGCATGGGCAAGCGCACCAACACCATTTTGCAGTCTGCATTCTTCTCCCTGGCTAAGGTTATGCCCGCTGAGGATGCTGTCAAGTACATGAAGGATGCCGCTGAGAAGTCCTACGCCAAGAAGGGCATGGACGTGGTTGAAAAGAACTGGAACGCCATCGACGCCGGCGCTACCGCCTACGTAAAGGTCGACGTGCCCGCTGCCTGGGCTACCGCCGAGGCTGCTCCTGTGGCTCTGGAACTGGAAGGCCCCGCTGATACCGTTAAGGTCGTTAAGAACATCCTCAACCCTGTTGGCAAGATGGACGGCTACTCCCTGCCTGTTTCCGCTTTCGAAGAGCTGGCTGACGGCCAGTTCCCCCTGGGCGCTGCTGCCTACGAAAAGCGCGGTGTTGCAGTTACCGTTCCCCACTGGGACGAGACCAAATGTATCCAGTGTAACAACTGTGCTTACGTTTGCCCCCACGCTACCATCCGTCCCTACGCACTGACCGAGGCTGAGGCTGCTGCCGCTCCCGCGGGCACCCGTCTGGTTGACGTGAAGGCCGGCAAGGGCAAGGGCGTTTATAAGTACACCATGGCTGTGTCTCCTCTGGACTGCATGGGCTGCGGCGTCTGTGTTGGCGTATGTCCCACTCAGGCCATCACCATGGTTCCGCAGGAGCAAGAGCTGAATGAGCAGGAAGTGTTCAACTACATGGTCGCCAAGGTTGCTGAGAAGCCCGAGATGCAGGACAACACCGTTAAGGGCAGCCAGTTCCGCAAGCCTCTGTTGGAGTTCTCCGGCTCCTGCGCCGGCTGTGCCGAAACCTCTTACGCCCGTCTGGTAACCCAGCTGTTTGGCGATCGGATGTACATCTCCAACGCCACCGGCTGTTCCTCCATCTGGGGTGGCCCCGCTGCTACCTCTCCCTACTGCGTCAATGCAGAGGGTCACGGTCCTGCCTGGGCAAACTCCCTGTTTGAGGATAACGCTGAGCACGGTCTGGGTATGTACACCGCACAGGCTGTGATCCGTGAGTCCCTGGCCAACAAGGTTCGCTCTGTCATGGAAGACACCTGCTGCGACGAGCGCAAGGCTGCCTGCCAGGCTTGGCTGGACACCTTCAACGATGGCGAAGCCAACAAGGCTGCCACCAAGGCTCTGATCGCTAACCTGGAATCCAAGGTCTGCTGCGATACCGTTAAGGAAATCCTCTCCAAGAAAGAATACCTCAGCAAGAAGTCCGTTTGGATCTTCGGTGGCGACGGCTGGGCATACGACATCGGCTTCGGCGGTGTTGACCATGTTCTGGCCTCCAACAAGGACGTAAACATCTTCGTATTCGATACCGAAGTTTACTCCAACACCGGCGGTCAGGCTTCCAAGGCTTCCAACATCGGCCAGGTGGCTCAGTTCGCCGCTTCCGGTAAGGAAACCAAGAAGAAGTCCCTGGCTGAGATTGCTATGAGCTACGGCTATGTTTACGTGGCACAGATTGCCATGGGCGCCAACCAGGCTCAGACCATCAAGGCGATCTGCGAGGCAGAAGCTTACAACGGTCCTTCTCTGATCATCGGCTACGCTCCCTGTGAGATGCACTCCATTAAGGGCGGCATGATGAACTGCCAGGCTGAGATGAAGAAGGCTGTGGAATGCGGCTACTGGAACCTGTTCCGCTTTGATCCGAGCAAGGAGACCGGCAAGTTTACTCTGGACTCCAAGGCGCCCAAGGACGGCTATCAGGAATTCCTGATGAACGAAGCCCGTTACAGCCGCCTGACCCGTGAGTTCCCCGAGCGTGCAACCGAGCTGTTCGCCAAGAACGAGGCTGCTGCTAAGGAGCGCTATGAGCACCTGGTCAAGCTGGTGGAAATGTACAAGGACTAATCCCCAATACCAAATAACAGAACCGCTCCGAGGAGCGGTTCTTTTTTCGACATATGAAAAAGGGCGCGTTTTACACGCGCCCTTTCACTTTATTTTTGCTTTCTTTGCTTTTTTTCCAGTTTCAGCAACCGCCGGCGCTGCTTGTGTTTCTCTCGTTTCTCCTTAAATTTCGAATTGATCTCCGGCGGCTGGATCCGAAGTTTGCTCTCGTCGATCTGCCGCTTAGCCAATTGTTTTTCTGTGCCCTCCCGAATCAAAGCGTAAATAACAGAAGCCAGAGGAATCATCAGCAGCATACCTGCAACACCCATCAGGTCTCCGCCCACGGTAACCGCTACCAGAACCCACATGCCCGGCAGGCCGATGGATGTGCCCACCACACGGGGGTAAATGAGATTGCCTTCAATTTGCTGCAACACAAGGAACATAATCACAAACCAGAAAGCCATGGCCGGATTATCCACCAGGATAAAGAATGCGCCCAGGAAACAACCCACAAACGCACCAACAATGGGCACAAGAGCGGTAACTGTAATGATCACGCTGACCAGAGGCATAAAGGGCATGCGGAAAATGGTCATGCTCACCATAAACATTGCGCCCAAAATCACCGCTTCCAGGCACTGTCCGGAAATGAAGTTGGAAAACGCGGAATTGGTCATGCGAAGAATGCGAATGGCTTCATCGCAGAACCGCTCCGGCAGGAATGCGTAGAGCACCTGTCTGCCCTGCCAGGCAAGTCTTTCTTTGTTGCCCAAACAATAAAGCGCGAACACAAAACTCATGATCGCATTAAACACGCCATAACCAAAGGCAACCAAGGCTGTAAAAGCCTGATCCACCACGGAGGAAAGCTGATTCACAAGAGAGGACAGCCAATTTCCAAACTCCGTAAATACCTGCTGGATCAACGCCAGCCAGTCAGTAGAAGCAAAATCAGTATTCTCTTGGAGCCATTTCATGATTTCCGGATTATTATCCAGCCACTTTTTCCCCTCTTCGCTAACCCGGGAAATAAAGCCGGGAATCGCAGAGATCAGTGTTTCCACAGTCTTAATTACCTGCGGGATCACCAGATATACAACACCGGTCAGCACCAAAAGCACCGCCAACAGGGTAAGTAAAATGGCCAACGCCCGGCGAAGACGAGGTTTTTCGATTCCTTTAAGCAAATTTTCAAAAGCTCGCAGTGGTACATTCAGCACGAACGCAATGGCTGCTCCCACAACAAACGGGGAAATTAAATGCAGAATCGCCTGAACCGCCATGCTGATCCGCTGCGTTTCATGAAGCAGCCAATAAAGGACAATACAGCCTGCCACGCCCAAAAAAATGGTGCGAAGTGTCTTCTTATTTAATTCCACAGCACATTCCTCCTTTAACCTATATTATAAAGGCTTTTTATGAAAAAACAAACAAATAAATCATGAATTTCGGATTTTTTACAAAAGTTTTTTCAATGTGTTACATAGCTTGTCTACATTTTCCTCCGTGGTTGCCCAGCCGGTACAAAATCGCACGGCTCTGTGTGTGGAATCCACCCTGCCCTGTTCGGAAAAGGCAAATTCCCTGGACAGCTCATCCAACACCCCATCGGGAAGAATGGGAAAAATCTGATTGGTGGTATTATACACCAGCTGAGGAACATGAAGCTGTTGCAACGTATCACGGATCTTATCCGCCATGCGGTTTCCGTGAGCGCCAAGGCGGAAATACAGGTCGTCAGTGAAAAGCGTATCAAACTGCAAGCCCAGAAGCCGTCCTTTGGCCAGCATACCACCGTGCTGCTTGATGAAATATCGGAAATCCTCAGCAATGGCCTTTTCCCGAATCACCACCGCTTCGCCGAACAACGCGCCTACCTTGGTGCCGCCAATATAAAACACGTGGCACAACCTCGCCAGGTCGGCAAGGGTAAGATCATTACCCTCGGCTTCCAGACCATAACCCAGTCGGGCGCCATCCATGAATAAATACAAGCCGTATTTATCGCACATTTGAGAAAGCGCAGTAAGCTCCGAAAGTGTGTAAATCGTGCCTAATTCCGTAGGGTTGGAAATATAAACTAACTTCGGCTGCACCATGTGCTCCTGCGCACCGGAATTTCGCTGATCCAACACCACCGCTTCCACCTGTTCCGGCGTGAGCTTTCCGTCGTTGGAGGGAACTGCCAACACTTTGTGACCGGACGCCTCCACGGCGCCGGTTTCGTGGACATGGATATGGCCGGTATCCGCGCTGATTACGCCTTGATGAGACCGCAGGGCTGCGTCGATCACTGTTACATTGGTTTGAGTACCGCCAACTAAAAAGTGCACAGAAAGCTCCGGATCTGCGCACAAAGTGCGGATTTTTTCCGCCGCAGCGGCGCAATACTCATCGCAGCCGTAACCACTGGTCTGTTCCAGATTTGTTTCGGACAGGCGCGCTAAAATGGCCTCGTGGCAGCCTTCGCTGTAATCATTATTAAAATAGATCATATGGTTCCTCGTTTCTATTCTTATAATATTATTTTAGCCCCGGAACAGACCTGTGTCAAGAATGCATATTTGCCGTTTCGCTTGCATAGTTTTGCATTGGTAGCACACAGCATCGGAGGGGAGAAATATGTCAGATACCATCGAGGAACGCGCGTGCGCATTGGCTGTGTACATGATTGAAACCGGAGCAACGGTCCGCTCTGCTGCCCAGCGCTTTGGCATTTCCAAATCCACAGTACATAAGGATCTGCAACAACGCTTGCCCCAGTGCAACCGACGGCTATATGAGCAGGTTCGGAAAGTGCTGGACATCAACAAACAGCAGCGGCATATTCGGGGCGGTTTAGCCACCCGAAAAAAATACAAAGGGGAATAATCGCATCGCCCGGCCAGACGGTCGGGCGATGTTTATTACAGGTCATCTGCATCCTGAACCGGAATCTCCTCCGGTTCTTCGGGTACACCTGTATAACTGCCAAGAACATCAAAATTGCCCAGCCCGATCTTATTCAGATGCTCATGCCAATCTTCATGGGGTATATTTTTCTTCATTGTTACCTCCTTGGTTGCCTTTTCCGGCTTTTTATGTTATAGTGTGCCAAAAGGAGGGGTTTTATGTTCCGCATCACTTTGATCGCCATGGGAAAATTGAAGGAAAAATTTTACCTGAATGCGGCAGAAGAGTATGAAAAGCGGCTGAAAGGCTACTGTGATTTTCAATTCATCGAGCTGCCGGAATTCCGTCTTCCGGAGAATCCCACCCCCGCCGAGATCACCGCAGGGCTTGACCGGGAAGCCGAGCAGATCCTGTCCAAAATTCCAAAGGGCGCTTGGTTTTGTGTGTTCACGCCGGAAGGAAAAACCTTATCCAGCGAGGCCTTTGCAGAAAAAATCCGGGACGTAAAGCTTTCGGGAAAAAGCAGTATCTGTTTTCTGATTGGCTCTTCCTTTGGCATTTCTCCAAAAATCAAACAAATCGCAGACTTTGCCCTTTCTATGGGGCCCATGACCTTCCCCCATCATCTGGCGCGTATCATGATCTTAGAGCAGCTTTACCGGGCAGAAGCCATCCAGGCTGGCAGCAAATACCATAAATAAAAGGCAGATGTGAACCATCTGCCTTTTACTGTTAAAATTCGCCGAAATCATACATCACCGCAGACAAGGCGCAAAGGGGCGCAGTCTCGCAGCGCAAGATCCGCTTACCCAAAGTACAAACCTGCAATCCGGCATCCCGGGCCTGGCGCACCTCCTCCTCTTCCAAACCGCCCTCCGGGCCGGTCAGCAGACTCACAGACTGATATGATCCATCAGAAAGGGCCATCTTCAAGGTAGTCGCCTGTTCATTTTCATAAAAAAGTAACGCCTTATCTGCCTGGGCAGCCCGGTGCAGCGCTTCATGAAAGTCTCGCAGCACCAGGACCTCCGGGATCCGTCCTCTGCCGGACTGCTCTGCCGCAGATGCGGCAATCTTCTGCCAACGCTCCACCTTCTTTTGAAGGCTTTTATCATCGGGCTTGGAAACGCAACGGGCGCTGGGGAATGTAACAATCTCATAAGCGCCCAACTCTGTGGCTTTCTGGATCACGTGCTCCAGCTTGTCTGCCTTGGGCAGCGCCATATAGACACTCACCTTCACCCCGGGTTCCGTAACGCTGTGCTGTTCCTGCAATACCTGCAAGGTAACCTCAAACTGACTCATATCTCGGACGGCGCAGATCCATTCTCTGCCATCCCCGTCACATACGGTAATCTTCTCGCCGGATTTTAACCGAAGAACCTTCGCGTGCTGGGCATTCTCACCGGTAAGCACCGGCGCACTTAAATCCCACTGCTCCGGTTTAACAAAAAAACGCGCCATAAACGCCACGCTCCTCTCTGTTTCTTCTAGTTTAACAAAGGAAGGTTGAACTTGCAAGAGAATCTTAAAAAGATATTGACAAAAAATCAAGAAACAGTTATAATACTTAGGCGCTTGCGAGAGTGTTGGAATGGTAGACAAGCACGTTTGAGGTGCGTGTGGTTACGCCGTGTGGGTTCGAGTCCCATCTCTCGCACCATATTGAGTGTCCATAACGGATTTGTCCGTTTTGGACACTCGTTTTTTTGGCTCGTTTATGGATTTGGGTGTCAAAATTCGATGCTCGTTAAACTTTTATCCCCTTGAAATATCAGTGATTTTAGATATAATAAATTTGATCAGTATTGCAAATTGAGAAATGCAATGATATATCCACAAAGGAGGTATTATTTTGAACAAGGTAACTATTGATATTCTAAAAGAAATTGCAACAAAAACTATAGATGATTGTACTTTTTTAAAAAAGGCTAACTATTTCAACGAAGAGAAAGAAGAGGCTGTTTTACTGCCTTCCGGAGATGAAAAATACGGTAGCTTTTGGATCAGAGATTGTGCAATGATGGCAGAATGCAAGTTAATACCTGATTCCTTATTAAAAAGATATATTCAGATTATTGCGACTCACGGGCAAAACGGAAAAGATACAATTCATTTGGAAAACGGCTTGTTAATTCCGCCATACTCCATCGCCGATCACATAAACTACGACGGAAAACCAGTTTATTTTCCGGGAACATATTCTTCCGGAAATAATCAAGGGAACGGAGATTTTGGCTTCTATCCACCATTCTGCGATAATTATTATTACATAATAATGGTTGCAACTTACGTAGAGCAAAGCGGCGATTCAAAAATACTCTATGAAAAATGCAACAATTTGACCATTGAAGAAAGTCTTGATTGTGCGTTTATCGGATATAACATAGATGATAAAACTGATTTGTGTGTCAGCGATACAGAAAAATACACAATTGACTGGGGTTTTGTGGATACGATAAAAAAGAGCGGAAAATTGCTAATGGCATCTCTTTTGCGATATAATGCAGCGAAAAAATTACAATCCCTTTTTAAAGATGATGCAAGAAAATGCAGTTTTTATAAAACAAAAGCAGAAAAAATAAGGGATAATATCTTATTGGAGTTTTACGATGCCAATACCGGCTGGTTCTTTTCCGCAACAGGAATTGGAAAACAGTATGATGTCTGGGCAACTGCTTATGCGGTTTTTTCCGGTATTACAAAATCGCAAAAAACACTGGAAGCACTTTACCATGCATATGTGGACAAAACAGCAGTTGTTGACGGATATGTTAGGCATATATTAACAAATAATGATTTTTCCGCCGATTCGGCATGGGAGTGTACAAAAACGAAATATAACACGTATCAAAATGGCGCATACTGGGCAACACCAACCGGATGGTATGCATACGCTTTATACTGTTATAACAAAGAATTAGCTATTTTAGAAGATTTTATAAAGCATTCAAACACCTTTGCAAAAGACGGAGCTCCTTTTGAATGGATTAATAAAACCACAACGGAATACAGTGGGTTAAATTATGGAACTTCGGGAGTGCTGCCGTATATAGGCGCTATTAAAATAATGGAGGAGTTTGAACAAATACATTGACAAGCCCGTTTTGAACAACCGCACCAAAAAGAACACCACCCTATGAGTGGTGTTCTTTTTGGTTGGATGGGACTTAATATAACAAAAAAGTGTGCACCGCAAATACGGTGCACACTTTTTTCACTTAGATTCGAGCAACACCGGTAGCCCGGGCAGCCTCTGCAACCGCTTTGGCAACGGCAGGACCGACTCTGGGGTCGAAAGCCTTGGGAATAATGTACTCCTCATTAAGCTCATCGTCAGAGATCAGGTTGGCCAGAGCCTGGGCAGCAGCCATCTTCATTTCCTCGTTAATATCGCTGGCGCGAACATCGAAGGTGCCCCGGAAGATGCCGGGGAATGCCAGAACATTGTTGATCTGGTTGGGGAAGTCACTGCGGCCAGTGGAAATTACCCGGGCGCCGCCAGCCTTGGCTTCGTCAGGATAAATCTCGGGGGTGGGGTTGGCGCAAGCAAAAATGATGGCATCCTTATTCATAGTAGCAACCATTTCCTTGGTGACCATGCCAGGAGCGGAAACACCAATGAACACATCAGCACCTACCAGCATATCAGCCAGAGAACCGGCCTTCTTTTCCAGGTTGGTTTGCTGAGCCATTTCTTCCTTGATCCAGTTCAGACCGTCACGGCCGGCATAAATGGCGCCCTTACGGTCGCACATGGTGATATTCTTGTAGCCAGCGTTAAGAAGCAGCTTCACAATGGCAATGGCAGCAGCGCCTGCACCGGAGGTGACGATCTTCACGTCTTCCTTCTTCTTGCCGACGACTTTCAAAGCGTTCTGCAAGCCGGCGAGCGTGATGACGGCAGTACCGTGCTGGTCATCGTGGAAAATGGGAATATCGCACTTCTCTTTCAGCTTGCGCTCAATCTCGAAGCAGCGGGGGGCGGAAATATCTTCCAAATTGATACCGCCAAAAGAACCGGACATCAGGTAAACAGCATTCACGATCTCGTCTACGTCCTTGCTCTTGACGCACAGGGGAAAAGCGTCCACATCAGCAAAAGCCTTAAACAGAGCGCACTTGCCTTCCATAACCGGCATGCCGGCCTCGGGGCCAATATCGCCCAGACCCAGAACGGCAGTACCATCGGTAATAACTGCACACAAGTTGTGGCGGCGGGTCAGGTCATAAGACTTGCTCACATCCTTCTGAATTTCCAGACAGGGCTGTGCAACACCGGGGGTGTATGCCAAGCTCAGGTCTTCCTTGGTCTTACAAGGAACGGTGCAGACCACTTCAATTTTGCCTTTCCACTCACCGTGAAGGCGCAGGGACTCTTTTGCGTAATCCATTTGGGATTCCTCCAAGCTTATTTATTTAACCCTGTTATTATACACCTGTTATGTTAAAAAATCAACAGATATTCCCTAAATTTATCAAGTAATTCGCTTGGCAACCACCACCCAGCGGCCGTTGGGGATGGCGTGGTCGCAAGTTCCCAGAGTAATCAGCTTATCACCGTACTGCGCATCCGCTCCGGAGTCAAACCAGGACAGTTCCTTACAATTTGCTACATATT
>JAZNFY010000059.1:0-4831 GCA_045589195.1 Faecousia sp.
AAAAAACACCATCGGCGCAACCGCTACCGCCACAGCAAGAAGCCCCAACAGCAACAATAGAATAACGGCGTGTGCTTTTGGCACACGCCGTTTTCCTTATCAACAATAAAAATCCTTGATCTTCTTGGCCCGGCTGGGGTGCCGCAGCTTGCGAATTGCCTTATTCTCGATCTGACGAATCCGTTCCCGGGTCACGCCAAAGATCTGACCCACTTCTTCCAAAGTATGGGTGCGGCCGTCATACATACCGAAGCGCATACGCAGCACGTCCGCTTCTCTTTCCGTCAGCGTGTCCAAAATTTCCTTCAACGCCTCCGCCAGCAGCGCATTGGAGGTGGCGTCCGCCGGACCGGGGGTGTGCTCGTCCTCTACGAAAGAGCCGATGGAGGTATCTTCCTCATCGCCCACAGGTGTATCCAGAGAAAGGGTGTCCGCCGCGGTGCGGTTGGCTTCGATGATCTTTTCCACAGGCAGATTCAGCTCCTTGGCAATCTCCTCCACGGTAGGCTCTCTGCCCAGCTCCTGCACCAGCTTCCGGTTGCATCGGGTGGCCTTATTAATGACCTCTACCATATGCACCGGCACCCGGATGGTCCGGGCCTGATCTGCAATGGCGCGGGTAATGGCCTGCCGGATCCACCAGGTAGCATATGTAGAGAATTTGTTTCCCTTTGTCCAATCGAATTTATCCACCGCGCGAATCAGGCCGGTGTTGCCCTCCTGAATCAGGTCCAGAATGTGCAGACCCCGTCCGGAATATTTCTTCGCGATGGAAACCACCAGCCGCAGGTTGGCCTCGGTCAGCTTGTTTTTCGCTTCCTGGTCGCCTTCACCCACCCGCTTGGCAAGCTCGATCTCCTCGTCCGCAGACAGCAGCTGCACCTGACCGATCTCTTTCAGGTACATGCGCACCGGATCGTCCAGATTGTACTCTGCCGCCAGATCCACCGGATCCAACAAATCCTCTTCATCCACACCGGTCAGGTCAATGTCTTCATCCAAGCCCTCGACAAAGCTCAGATCGTCGCCCAGATCCAGCTCCGTTCCCAGGATCTGAATATTCATGGCATCGAACCGGTCGTAGATCTCCTCGATCTTCTCGGGGGAAAGATCCATCTTCTCCAAAAGACCGTTGAGCTCCTCGGAACGGATCATACCCTCTTTTCTGCCCTGAACGATCAAATTTTGCAGCGCCGCTTGCAGCTCGTCGGTGCTGGGGTTTTCATTTTTTATATTGCTCAATGTGATTCGCCTCTCTTTTCTCTTCTTTGCGCTTTCCGTTGCGGATAGACTATATACCGATTTTTCCGTTTCGGCAAGTGTTTTTCGAGAAAATTTTTCGTTTTCTGCAATTTTTGGCGGTTTTTGTCCCGGTCTACTGGGAGTTTCCCCGGAAAATGCCGAAAACATACAGTTTACTTTTTGAAAATCTTTCGATATAATGAAGAAAATGACATAGTATGCCTATGTATCCATACCATAAGAGGATTTATAATATGACAGAGCTTTCCAACATTCGAAATTTTTCCATAATTGCCCATATCGACCACGGCAAGTCCACCCTTGCTGACCGGCTTTTGGAAGAGTGTAACGCCATCGACCACCGGGAAATGGAAGCCCAGATTTTGGACTCCATGGACTTGGAGCGGGAGCGGGGCATCACCATCAAAGCCTCCGCCGCCACCCTCCAATACCGGGCAGACGACGGCAACGTTTATGACCTGAACCTCATCGACACCCCCGGCCACGTGGACTTTAACTACGAGGTCTCCCGGGCGCTGGCCGCCTGCGAAGGCGCGGTGCTGGTGGTGGACGCCTCCCAGGGCGTAGAAGCCCAGACCCTCGCCAACACCTTTTTGGCCACCGACGCCGGTCTGGAAGTGCTCCCCGTAATCAACAAAATCGACCTGCCCTCCGCCCGTCCCCAGGAAGTAAAGGCGGAAATTGAGGACATTATCTGCATTCCCGCCGAGGACGCGCCGGAAATCTCCGCCAAGAACGGCATCAACATTCGCGCCGTGCTGGAAATGATCGTAAAGGGTATTCCCGCCCCCACCGGCGACCGCAACGCTCCCTTGCAGGCGCTGATTTTCGACAGTCAGTACGATTCTTACCGGGGCGTCATCGTCTACACCCGGATCAAACAGGGTACCGTCAAGGCCGGTATGGACATTCGCATGATGGCCACCGGCGCGGTTTATAAAGTGGTGGAAGTGGGCTCCATGAGCCCTAAGGGTCTGCAACCAAAAAGTGCTCTGGGCGCAGGCGAGGTCGGCTACATCACCGCCTCCATCAAGACCGTTTCCGACACACAGGTGGGCGATACCGTCACCTCTGTGGACAATCCCGCTCCCCAGCCCCTGCCCGGCTACCGCCCGGTACAGCCCATGGTCTACTCCGGCGTTTATCCCGCCGACGGCGCAAAATACCAGGATCTGCGGGACGCCCTGGAAAAGCTGAAACTCAACGACGCCTCCTTCGTCTATGAACCGGAAAGCTCCATTGCTCTGGGCTTCGGCTTCCGCTGCGGCTTTTTGGGGCTGCTGCACATGGAGATCATTCAGGAGCGCCTGGAACGGGAATATAACCTTGACCTGATCACCACCGCCCCCAACGTAGTCTACCGGGTCACCAAGAACACCGGCGAAGTGGTAATGGTGGACAACCCTCTGGACTACCCCGACCCCATGGATATTACCCTGGCGGAAGAGCCTTTTGTGAAGGTCAACCTCATGGCTCCCCAGGAATACGTAGGCAATATCATGGATCTGGCCACCTCCCGCCGGGGCGAATTCAAGGACATGGTATACCTGGACGCCAATCGGGTGGAGCTGCATTATGATATGCCCCTGAACGAAATTATTTACGACTTCTTTGACGCGCTGAAATCCCGCACCCGGGGTTACGGCAGCTTAGACTATGAGCTCATCGGCTATCGGCCCAGCCGGCTGGTAAAGCTGGACATTCTGCTCAACGGCGATATTGTCGACGCCCTGAGCTTCATTCTGTTCGCGCACAATGCATATCCCCGGGCCAGAAAGATCTGCGAAAAACTGAAAGAAAACATTCCCCGGGCCCAGTTCGAAATTCCCGTGCAGGCCGCCATCGGCGGCAAGATCATCGCCCGGGAAACCATCAAGGCCCTGCGTAAGGACGTCCTGGCCAAGTGCTACGGCGGCGACATTACCAGAAAGAAAAAGCTTCTGGAAAAGCAGAAGGAAGGCAAAAAACGCATGCGCACCTTCGGCACCGTGGCCGTGCCCAGCGAAGCCTTTATGGCCGTGCTGAAACTGGACGAGGATTAAAACGCCGCGACTGAGGGGTAGCCAATCTCTCCCTCCGTCAACCCTCCCCCGGCAGAGGGAGACTTTCATGTTCCACTATACCGAAATTTTTTGGAGGACGCTATGCCCATACTTTCCCGCAAAAAAAAGACGCCTCTCGGCATCTATATCCACGTTCCTTTCTGCCGCAGCAAGTGTCAATACTGCGACTTTTATTCCCTGACGGACAAAGACGACCGGCTGCTGGACGGCTATCTGGACGCCGTGTGCGACCACATTCGGGAAACCGGTCCCCAGACGCCCGGTTACCTGGTGGATACGGTATACTTTGGCGGCGGCACACCCAGCTTTTTTGGCGCGGAGGGCATGGTCACCATTCTTTCCACCCTGCGGCGGAATTTTGAGATCGCCGCAGACGCGGAAATTACCTTTGAGGCCAATCCGGACTCTGTCTCCCCCAAGCTCCTGCGGAAACTCCGCAGCGAGGGCTTTAACCGGGTCAGCCTGGGTGTTCAGTGCGATGACGACCGGATTTTGGAAAACATCGGTCGCCCCCACAACTACGACCAGGCAGTAGCCGCTGTGGAAAAGATCCGAAAAGCGGGCTTTAAGAATCTTTCCCTGGACCTGATCTACGGTCTGCCCGGCCAAACTCTGGAAAGCTGGCAGCAGACCCTGCAAAACGTGCTGACCTTAAAGCCGGAACACATCAGCTGCTACGGCTTAAAGCTGGAAGAGGGCACACCCCTTTACGAGTGCAAGGATTTTCTAAACCTGCCCGACGATGAATTGCAGGCGGATATGTACCTGAGCGGCATCGAAATTCTTCGGAGCAAAGGCTACCGCCAGTACGAAATCTCCAATTTCTGCCACCGAAACAACGAGTCAAAACATAACGTCAAATACTGGACCGGCGGCGAATACCTGGGCTTTGGCCCGGACGCCAGCTCTGATTTTGCCGGAAAACGGTTTAAGATCGTCCGGGATCTGCACAGCTATATTGAGGGAATCCGCACCGGCGGCACCGTTTTGGAGGACATTCAGGACGTTCCGCCCCGGGAACGGGCCGGCGAATATTTGATGATGCGCCTTCGCACCACCCGTGGCATCAGCCGCAGCGAATACGAAAAGAACTTCCTGCTGCCCTTTAAGCCCCTGGAAGAGGCGCTGGAACAAAGCCGACAGCGGGGACATGCCCTTCGGGGCGAAGGCGGCTGCTGGCGCTTGACGCCGGAAGGCTTCCTGCTGTCCAATTCCATCATTTCCGATCTGCTTTTGATCCAGGAAAAATCCGTGCCATTGGCAAAGAGGCGCTTATGAAATATCAAAACCCCAACCGGCAACTGAAAATCCGCATTGGCTTTTACGCCCTGGCATCGGTACTCACAGCCGGCTTCATCTTCTACAATTCCATTCAGTCTCCCGCAGAATCCGGAGAAATGAGTGGCCGCCTTGCGGCGCTGCTGCAAAACTATTTAGACCCCAACGGTGTCATCGGCCCGGAAACCTTCCACAGTCTGATCCGCAAAGCCGCCCATTTTCTGGAA
>JAZNFY010000060.1:0-5049 GCA_045589195.1 Faecousia sp.
ACCATTCGGGGCGCTTTGCTCAGCGACGCGGTATTCCGCCGGGGTTACGAAGTTTTAAACGCCTCTACCATGGAACTGACCGAGTTTTCCAACACCTATATTGCCGGCGAGATCCAATGTAACCGGGACGGACTTTTGTACGCCTCCATTCCCCAGGATGGCAACTGGGTCGTCACCGTGGACGGCATGCCTGCCGAAACAGTTCTGGTGGGAAATGCCATGCTGGGTGTATATTTGACAGAAGGAGACCACACTCTAACCTTCACCTATCGAAACAATGCATTTTTGGTCGGAACAGGCGTTTCCCTCGGCTGTCTGGCAATCTTCCTATGGCTGACCTTCAAGGTGTATCCCCTGCCCCAAGTCAAGAAAAATTTGAATAAATAAGCCAAAAACCGGGCGGAAAACCGCCCGGTTTTTCTATGTCCTGTCCGCATCCCTATTGTTGACAACTTCCTTGCCAAAAGCTATAATAAATCCAACGTTTCGATCTTAGGGAGAACGGGCAAAGGCTTGAAAAAGCAGAGGCTGCTTTTGTCAAGTCAGCACCGAAGACGGCTGAGATCTCCGTGGCAAAAAGAAAGGATATGCCGCCAGAGCTCTTTGAGTCGCCTAGGGTCAGCATCCGCTGGCGCACGCTTTTTCAGAAGACGAGTATTCTACTGAGAAAGATGTGAAACACTATGAAAAAAATCCGCAATTTCCTCCAAAGAAAAGATATCCTGTTTTCCGGCAAGCGCTACGGCATTGACGCGCTGGGCGCCATGGCACAGGGCCTTTTCTGCACCCTGCTGGTGGGCACTATTTTAAACACCATCGGTCAGCAGTTCCATATCGACTTTCTGAACGCCATCATCGTCACCTTAGGCTCCGGCGAAGGAGCAGTGGGCTACACCATCGGCGGTCTGGCCTCTGCCATGGTTGGCCCCGGTATCGCCGTTGCCATTGGCACAGCCCTTCACGCA
This sequence comes from Faecousia sp., assembly GCA_045589195.1. GTDB lineage: Bacteria > Bacillota > Clostridia > Oscillospirales > Oscillospiraceae > Faecousia. Next base: position 966 of record JAZNFY010000060.1, read on the forward strand.
CCAGGATTGGTGCTGTTTTCCTTGATCCCCGTTGGCTTCGCCGCCAATGCCATGGGCGGTGCAGGCGGACCTCTGGCGGTCTACTTTGTGGCCATCGCCGCCTGTGAATGCGGTAAGCTCGTCTCCAAGGAAACAAAAATCGACATTCTCATTACTCCCATCGTTACCATTCTGGTAGGCATCGGCGTTTCCCTGCTGATTGCGGCGCCCATTGGCGCAGCTGCAAAAGCAGTAGGTCACGCCATTATGTGGGCAACGGTTCTGCAACCGTTTCTAATGGGTATTATCGTGTCGGTTCTTGTAGGTATTGCCTTAACTTTGCCCATCTCCTCCGCTGCTATCTGCGCCTCCTTTGGTCTGGTGGGCCTTGCCGGCGGCGCCGCCGTTGCCGGCTGCTGTGCTCAAATGGTGGGCTTTGCCGTCATGAGCTTCCGGGAAAACCGTTGGGGCGGCCTGGTTGCCCAAGGTGTAGGCACCAGCATGCTCCAAATGCCAAATATCATCAAAAACCCCCGGATTTGGATCCCCCCCACGCTGGCATCCGCCATTACCGGCCCTCTGGCAACCTGCCTTTTTAAGCTGGAAATGAACGGCGCTGCCCTGTCCTCCGGTATGGGCACCTGCGGCTTTGTGGGACAAATCGGCGTATATACCGGCTGGGTCAATGACGTTTCTGCCGGTGTCAAGGCCGCCATTACACCCATGGACTGGATCGGTCTTGTGTTGATCTGCTTTGTTCTGCCTGCCATTTTAAGCTGGGTCTTCTGTGAAATCCTCCGGAAATGGGGCTGGATTCGGGAAAACGATTTGAAGCTGGATCTGTAAAATACAATTAAGGAGCTTTCTATGCTTTCCATTGCTGAAATTTTATCCCAGGAACTGGGGCAGAAAACGGAATACGTGCAAAACGTCATCAACCTGATGGACGAGGGTAACACCATTCCCTTTATTGCCCGCTACCGCAAAGAAATGCACGGCGCTATGGACGATACGGTTTTGAGAACCTTGGAGACCAGGCTGAACTATCTGCGGAATTTGCAGGAACGGCGGGACGAGGTAAAAAACGCCATCGAATCCCAGGGTAAACTGACGGAGGAACTATCCTCCGCAATCGACAATGCCGCCACCCTTGCGGAAGTGGAAGACCTGTACCGACCCTATAAACAAACACGCCGTACCCGTGGCTCTGTCGCCCGGGAAAAAGGGTTAGAAGGTCTTGCCGCGGCGATCTTCCTGCAAGACGGTCAGGACCCCGCCACCCTGGCGCTATCTTACATTGACCCGGAAAAAGGCGTGGAAACCGTAGAAGACGCTCTGGCAGGCGCATCGGATATCATTGCCGAAGACCTTTCCGATGATGCCGCAATCCGCAAAGCCCTTCGGGAACTGATGAACCGACGAGCTGTTCTTGTAAGCAAAGCGGAAGACCCGGAAAAAGACAGCGTTTACCGGCTATATTACGATTTCACCAGCCCTGTTTCCCGTCTGTTGGATCACCAAATCCTTGCCATGAACCGGGGCGAAAAGGAAGGTTTCTTAAAGATTTCCGTGGCGCTTCCCGGCAACGAGGGTGCTGCGTTGGTCTGCCGCGCTGCGCTGAAACCGACGCTTACTGTCAGCACCTTTGTCCGGGCAGCAGCGGAAGATGCCTACGAACGGCTGATTTTTCCCTCCGTACAGCGGGAAATTCGCACCGATCTGACCGACCGGGCCGCCTCCGGCGCCATTGCCAATTTCGCTTTGAATTTAAAACCCCTTTTAATGCAGCCGCCGGTAAAAGGCTTTGTGACCATGGGTCTTGACCCCGGTTACCGCAACGGCTGCAAGGTTGCGGTAGTCGACCCCACCGGCAAGGTTCTGGACACCTCGGTGGTCTACCCCACTTTCAATGACCGTAAGCGGCAGGAAGCCATTACAATCCTCACCGGCATGATCCGCCGACATAAAGTGCAGCACATTGCCATCGGCAACGGCACCGCCTCCCGGGAAACCGAAAGTATGACCGTGGAAATGCTCCAGAATCTGCCGGAAGTGCGCTATATGATCGTCAATGAAGCGGGCGCTTCCGTTTATTCCGCCTCTCCTCTGGCGGCAGAAGAATTCCCGGAATTTGACGTAAATCTCCGCTCTGCGGTATCCATCGCCCGCCGTCTGCAAGACCCCCTTGCAGAATTGGTAAAGATTGACCCCAAAGCCATTGGCGTTGGTCAGTATCAGCATGACTGCCCACAAAAGGAATTGGATAATGCCCTGAACGGCGTTGTGGAAGACTGCGTCAACGCCGTGGGTGTAGACGTAAACACCGCTTCCCGAAGCCTGCTGCAACAGGTATCCGGCCTTACTGCCACCACCGCCAAGAACATCGTGGCATACCGGGAAGAAAACGGCTCATTTACCAGCCGTGCGCAGCTGAAAAAAGTGCCCAAGCTGGGACCGAAAGCCTTTGAGCAATGCGCCGGCTTCCTGCGTGTGCCGGAAAGCAAAGAACTGCTGGATAATACCGGCGTGCACCCGGAATCCTATGATGCCGCCAAAACCCTTTTGAGTCTGCTGGGCTGCAAAAAAACTGACGATCTTTCAGACCTGACCGCCAAGCTGGAAAGCTTCGGTGCCGCCAAGGCGGCTGAGCTTTGCGGCATCGGCGAGCCTACCCTGCTGGATATCGCCAAGGAGCTTGCTAAGCCGGGCAGAGACCCCCGGGACGACCTGCCCGCACCCATCTTGCGTAAAGATGTGCTGGAAATAAAAGATTTAAAGCCCGGCATGGAGCTTACCGGCACCGTGCGAAATGTCATCGATTTCGGCGTATTTGTAGATATCGGTGTCCACCAAGACGGCCTGGTGCACATTTCAGAAGTATGCCAACGCCGGCTGAAACACCCCAGCGAAGCAGTAAAGGTGGGCGACGTGGTCAAAGTGGTTGTCCTTTCCGTGGACGAACAGCGCCACCGAATCAGCCTATCCATGAAACAGGTAAAAAATTAAACAAAAAAACCTCCGGTTAACCGGAGGTTTTTTCCATTTTCTTCTGTCTTTCAAAATTATGCATCCAGTCTGCTTTCATAAAGTAGACCAGGAAAATCACAGAGCTGCAAAACCAGGTCAGCGGATACGCCCAAGACACGGTTTCCAATCGATTCACGAACCGCACCATCACAGAAATATAGGTAACCCGAAGAGCGCACCAGCACAAAAGCATGGTGACCATTGGTACCATGGTCTTGCCCGCACCCCGCAAAATAGCGGAAATGCAATGAGAAAATGCTAATAGGAAATAGAACAGACAAATGGTGCGCATATGCCGTACACCGTAATCGATCACCGCAGGCGCATCGTTGAAAAATCCGATCAGCTGCGGTGCAAAGACCCAGCTGAGAATGCCCACCGTCTCTGCCAGCAGGCAGCCGCAAAGGATACCGAAACCCACACCTTTTTTCACCCGGTCGTACTTTTCTGCACCCAGATTCTGACCTACAAAGGTCGCCAGCGCCTGAGTAAAACAGGTTATGGGCAAGAACGCAAAGCCTTCAATCTTGCTGTACGAGCCACAGCCCGCCATGGCCTCCTTACCAAATAGATTGATATTGCTCTGTACCACCAGATTCGCCAGGGCAATAACGGAATTCTGCACTCCTGCGGGCAAACCGTACCGGAGAATCTCCCGCAAGCTATCTCCATGGAACCGCACTTCTTTCCAGTTCAAACGATAGGGAGTATCCTGCCCCATCAACCGAATGCAGCAAAGAACCGCACTGATTCCTTGGGAAATGGTGGTTGCTACGGCCGCAGAACCCACACCCCATCGGAACACCGCTACAAACAGAAGATCCAGCGCCACATTGACGATTGAAGAAATAATCAAATAGTACAGCGGATGGCGGCTGTCACCCACATTCTGCAGAATACCGGTGGAGATGTTGTAGAGGAACACCGCCAGCACACCGCAGAAATAGGTGCGGAAGTAGGCAATGGAGTTGGGCAGCACATCCTCCGGCGTGCCCATCCACCGCAGCAGCATCGGCGTCAGCAGAACGCCCACCACCGTCAGCACCAGACCGCCTACAAAGCCGAAGGCCAGTCCTGT
>JAZNFY010000061.1:0-6308 GCA_045589195.1 Faecousia sp.
GCGTTTGACTTCGGGGATCCCGTAATTTTCCAAAATGAAATCCATGTCTTTGTCGCCACGGCCGGACAGGCAGATGAGCACAGAACCACGGCCCATTTTTTGGGCAAGTTTCATGCCGTAAGCCACCGCGTGGGCGCTTTCAATGGCGGGGATGATGCCCTCCATACGGGAAAGGGCAAAGAAAGCGTCGATGGTTTCCTCGTCGTTGATGACGTCGTACTTGACCCGGCCCAAATCGTGAAGGAAAGCATGCTCCGGGCCGGAGGAGGGGTAGTCAAGACCGCTGGCTACTGAGTAAACCGGTGCAGGCTCGCCGTTTTCGTCTTTGAGCATGATGCTGTTGAAGCCGTGCATAATGCCCTCTGTGCCGTAGCGCAGGCTGGCGGCATGGTCGCCAAGAGCTGTGCCTCTGCCCAGAGGCTCAATGCCGTAAATGTCCACCGGGTCGTTTAAGAAGCCGGAGAACATGCCCATGGCGTTGGAGCCGCCGCCCACACAGGCGACCACAGCATCGGGCAGCTCGCCGGTCATGCCGATAAACTGCTCCCGGGCTTCAAAGCCCACAACGCTTTGGGAATCTCTGACCATCATGGGGAAGGGGTGGGGGCCCAGAACGGAACCGATGCAGTAAATACTGTCCTTATATTCCCGGGAATATGCGGCAAAAGCAGCGTCCACCGCCTCTTTCAAGGTGGCAAGGCCTTCGGTGACTTCAATGACGTTGGCGCCGAGGATTTTCATGCGGGCCACGTTGGGGGCCTGCTTCTTGATGTCCACGCTGCCCATGTAAATATCACATTCCAGACCGAAGTAGGCGGCGGCAGTGGCCAGAGCCACGCCGTGCTGACCGGCACCGGTCTCAGCGATGACCTTCTTTTTGCCCATGTAGCTGGCAAGGAGCGCTTCGCCCATGCAGTGGTTCAGCTTGTGGGCGCCGGTGTGGTTCAAGTCCTCCCGCTTGGCGTAAAGCTGCACATTGCCCAGCTTGCCGGAAAGCCGCTCCAAGTGAGAGATAGGAGTGGGACGACCCTGAAATTCCCGGCGGATGCGCCGCAGCTCACTGATGAATTTGCTGGATTTGCAGATGGTGAAATAGGCCTCGGTGATCTCGGCCATGGCTTGCCGCAGATCGTCGGAAATGTAGCAGCCGCCGTATTTTCCGAAGAAGCCCGCCTGGTCGGGAAAACTCTTTAAATAAGTATCAAAATCCACGCCATTGTAAATCATATCGATTCCTCCTGAAAAACAAAAATCGCCCGTGACAGAGTAATGCTTCTGCCAAGGACGAATAAAAGCTTATCCGCGGTACCACCTTGATTGCCGAAAATCGGCCACTCTGTAACGGTGCAGTCACACCGTCTGCCCGGTAACGCAGGCAACGCGTCACAAGATACTGAGGCTTTCGCCTGTTCCCTTTGCCCTCGGCGGTCCATTTGCTGCTCCGCTTTCACCCCACTTCCACCCACGGGGGCTCTCTGACGATGCGCAATGCAGCGTTATTTCCGCTTCATCGGTTTGCCTGTATTAAACCACAGTTGCGTACATTTGTCAAGGAGATTTTCCCAAACAGATAAAAACAGGACCTGCCTTGGGCAGGTCCTGTTTTCTATCAGGGATTATAGTTGCTCTGGGTCAGCAGTAGGTTAAGCAGGGTGGAATACTGCGTCAAATGTGCCAGAGGACGACCGGGGAAATATGTTTCGATATATTCCAGATAGTCGTTGGAGGTGTTCATGAGCATTCCGATCAGATAGGTCTCTCCGTAACCGTCATACTCTGCGTAGGGGCCGGGGATATCCCAGTTTGTGGCTTCAAAGTATACATAGGGAATGCCCGCGTTTTTGAAGGGTGCGTGGTCGGACCAGTCGCCGGTGCTGGGGGAGGCGTAATCCGGTTCGGTATAGCCGGGTGCCGGTGCATCATAGGTCCAGGGGTTGGACCGGAAACTGAGGCCGGCTTTCTGAGCAATCGCCATGGCATTGTCGTAAGCTTCGGTAGCTGTTACCGTCTTGTTTGTTTTATCCTGCTTGCCGCCGTAGAGGTAACAGTAGTCGCCGCAAACCAGAGAGTCCATGTTGATCATGTAAAGGGTGTTGACCTTCTGTGTCTGGGTCATGGCGTTTACATATGCCTGGGAGCCGTACATGCCATATTCTTCTGCTGTAAAGAACACAAACTGGATGGTGTATTCTGTTTTGACGTTGTACAGATGCTGTGCGGTGGTCACGGCCAGCGCGATGCTGGAACCGTTGTCACCGGTACCGTCTCCGTCGTAGTGCGCGCCGACAATGATGGTTTTGTCGCTATTGCCCTTTTTGGTGACAATGATGTTGGGCGTGTGGATCGTTGCTTTCACATAGGCACCGGTATCGCCTTCTGCCACAACGTACTGCCGACCGCTGCGGTTATAGGTTTCTGTGCTGATATCATAGGATGTTGCGGCAGAGAACATGTTTTTATATGCTGTGGCGGTGCTTTGTTTTTGGACATACTTTGTCATGGTGGTATCCTGCATTACGATATCCACATTCTCTTTATAGCCCGCTTCCATAAGATTGAAAATGATCCACTTCTGGGCCAGCTTAAACTGTGCGCCGGCAACGCAATCCCGGTCTTTCAGAACCTTGTCGATGTAAACCAGTTTTTCGTATGCTTCCTGGGCGTAGTTGTCAGCCAACAGACCCTTTTGTGTGGGAACCAAGGTTTCCAGCAGGTCGTTCAGCTGTTCAGCGGTGGAAAGCTTGTCCAACTTTTTCACCAGAGTGTTAATCTGTTCGGTAGAGGATAAATTGTTTAACTTTGCCACGATCTCATCGATCTGCTCCGAGGAGGAAAGTTCTCCCAGTTTGTCGATGAGGGTGTTAATTTGCTCGGTGGAGGCGGAAAGCTCGTTTAGCTTTTCTACCAATGCAGTCACTTGCGTCGCAGAGGACAGATCGTCCATTTTAGTGGACAGAGAGCCCATCTGGGCGTCATAGGAATTGTTGAGCGCGGCAATGGCGTTTTCCATTTCGCTCAGCTTATCGCTACTGGCGTTGCCGGCAAGCCATGCCGACCCAAAGGTCATGGCGCCGCAGAGCACGCATACAGTGACGATCTTTAATGCTTTAAAAAAATTAGGGTTTTTCATAGGGGATTCCTCCTGTTTGGTTTTGTTGTGACTATCATGCATCAGAGTGATAATTTTGTCAACCCTTATTTGCATAAAAAGTGAATTTTTGTGAATAATAGTGTATAATTACTGTATATTATGCATATTTTGTGAATATTACACAATGCAAAGCAGTGTTCTTGACTTGATAGGGAGGTAAAAACGGTATAAAAAACGGTTGCCCGGAGAGCAACCGTTTTTTATGTAGGAGGAGAAGAAAAGAAAAGGCGTATCCCGGAGGATACGCCTTTTTCCTATTTGCACATTTCTTGTGCCACTTCTACGATGTGCTCCGCGCTGAGGCCAAAGGCTTTCAGCAGGTCCTTGGCAGGACCGGAGTGACCGAACTCGTCGTTGACACCGATGCGGCGTACGGGAGTGGGCAGCTTCTCGGAAAGAACTGCACACACAGCCTCGCCCAGACCGCCGATAACGGAGTGCTCTTCGCAGGTGATGACCTTGCCGCACTTCTTGGCAGCTTCCAGCACCAGTTCCTCATCCAGAGGCTTGATGGTAGCCATGTTGATGACCATGGCGTTAATGCCCTGGGCAGCCAGCTGCTCGCCGGCCTGAATGGCTTCGTATACCAAAAGACCGTTGGCAATGATGGCAACGTCAGTGCCGTCTTTGATCACTTCACCCTTACCGATCTGGAAGTTGAAGTTCTTCTCGTGGAATTCCGGAATGGCCAGACGGCCGAAGCGCAGGTAAACGGGGCCGTCAAACTCGTAGGCGGCGCGAACTGCCAGGCGAGCCTCCTCACCGTCAGCGGGGCAGATGACGGTCATGCCGGGAATGGAGCGCATCAGCGCAAAGTCTTCACAGCACTGGTGGGAAGCGCCGTCTTCACCAACGGAGATACCGCCGTGGGTAGCGCCGATCTTTACGTTCAGGTGGGGGTAGCCGATGGAGTTGCGCACCTGCTCAAAGGCGCGGCCTGCGGCAAACATGGCGAAGGAGCTGGCGAAGGGCACCAGACCCATGGTGGAAGCGCCGGCGGCGGCGCAGATCATGTTGCCTTCGGCGATGCCGCAGTCAAAGTGGCGGTCGGGGAAGGCTTTCTGGAACACGGAGGTCTTGGTAGCGCCGGCCAAGTCGGCGTCAAATACGATCAGGTTGTCTTTTTCCTGGCCCAGCTCAGCAAGAGCCTTGCCATAGGCGTCACGGGTTGCGGTTTTTACTACGTCTGCCATATTATTTCGCCTCCAATTCTGCATACTGTGCGTTCAGCTCGTCCATAGCCTGCTGATACTCTGCGTCGTTGGGCGCTTTGCCATGCCAGCCGGCATTGTTTTCCATAAAGGAAACGCACTTGCCCTTAACGGTCTTCATTACGATGGCGGTGGGCTTGCCCTTGACCTGCTTGGCAGCATTCAGGGCGTTTTCAATGGCATCGAAGTCATGACCGTCGATGGCGATGACGTTGAAGCCGAAGCCTTCCAGCTTGTCCACGATGGGGTAGGGGCTCATAACATCGGCAATGTTGCCGTCGATCTGCAAGCCGTTGTTGTCAATGATGGCAACGAAATTGTCCAGCTTGTAATGGGCGGCGAACATAAATGCTTCCCAGCACTGGCCTTCCTGGATTTCGCCGTCACCCAGCAGGGTGTAGACCCGGTTGGTCTTGCCCTGATGCTTGGCAGCCAGAGCCATACCGGCGGCTACGCTGACACCCTGACCCAGGCTGCCGGTGGACATATCCACGCCGGGTACCAGGTTCATGTTGGGGTGGCCTTGCAGATAGCTGTCAATATGACGCAGGGTTTTCAGGTCTTCCACAGGGAAGAAGCCGCGGTGCGCCAAAGTGGCGTACAGGCCGGGAGCGGTATGGCCCTTGGACAGAACAAAACGGTCCCGCTGCTCCCATTTGGGTTTTTTGGGGTCAATGTTCATTTCTTTAAAGTAAAGATAGGTAAACATTTCCGTTGCGGACAGGCTACCGCCGGGGTGACCGCACTTGGCGGCGTATGTAGATTCGATGATGCCCATACGAACCTTGCAGGCGGTAAGCTGCAACTGCTTCTTTTCGCTGAAAGTCATTGCGTTGCCTCCTAAAAATTGATTCGGTGATTAGCCGTTCATTATAAATCCGCAGATAGTATATCATGAATAAGCGGGTTTTGCAAGGGATTAGGGCGTATAAAAACGTGAAAATACCATATTGTAAATTTGAAAAAGAGCTGATATAATATTAGTAAAATAAGGATAAAAAAACGGAGGTAAACATTATGAGCAATAAATACGCAGGAACTCAGACCGAAAAGAATCTGTGGGAAGCATTTGCCGGTGAATCCGGCGCCCGGAACAAGTATACCTTCTTCGCTTCCAAGGCGAAAAAGGAGGGCTATGAGCAGATTGCTGCCCTGTTCCAGAAGACCGCAGATAACGAAAAAGAGCACGCAAAGCTGTGGTTTAAGGAGCTTTGCGGTATCGGCGACACTGCTCAGAATCTGCAAGCGGCTGCCGAGGGTGAAAATTACGAGTGGACGGATATGTACGAGGGCTTTGCCAAGACCGCCGAGGAAGAAGGCTTCCCGGAGCTGGCAACAAAGTTCCGCTTGGTGGCGGCTGTGGAAAAGCACCATGAGGAGCGCTACCGCGCTTTGCTGAAAAATGTGGAGACTGCCCAGGTCTTTGCCAAGAGCGAGGTTAAGGTTTGGGAGTGCCGTAACTGCGGTCATATCATGGTGGGAACTGCTGCACCTGAGGTTTGCCCCACCTGCGACCACCCCAAGGCATACTTTGAAGTTCACGCGGAAAACTATTAAGAAAAGAATTTTGCGGCTGACCGGTGTGGTCAGCCGCATTTTTTTACTTACTGCATGCCCTGCTCGTAAGCTTCGATCATCTTCTTGACCATCTGGCCGCCGACGGAGCCGGCTTCACGGGAGGTCAGGTGACCGTTGTAACCATTGGTCAGGTTCACGCCGACTTCCTGAGCAGCCTGCATCTTGAACTTGTCCATAGCCTCGCGGGCCTGGGGAACATTGATCTGGTTGTTGTTCTTCATGATAATCTCTCTCCTTTTGAAATGATTTCTCCGGAAAGTGATGTTTTCCGAAGAAATCATCATTTCTTTCCGCAACCCTAGTTTTACCCACGAATGGTACAATACACATGTTTCTTTTCGGAAGAAGACGCAAATTTTTCCATAAAA
>JAZNFY010000062.1:0-8068 GCA_045589195.1 Faecousia sp.
TTTGCTTTATGCTCTCGGCAGTGCCGCAGACGAGCAGTCTGCCGTCGCGCATAATACCGATGCGGTCGGACAGCGCTTCGGCCTCCTCCATATAGTGTGTGGTCAGTATAACGGTGGTCTCGCCCTTGAGCGCCGATATCAGCTCCCACAGCTCCGAGCGGGCGATAACGTCAAGCCCCAGAGTGGGCTCGTCAAGAAACAGCACCTGAGGACGGCTGATAAGCGCCATTGCTATGCTCAGTCTGCGCTGCCAGCCGCCGGACAATTTTCCCGCTTTCTTTTGCAATGCCGATTCAAGTCCCAGCAGATCGGCCAGCTTGGCGATTTTTGCCCGGCGCTTATCTTTTGTAAGACCGTGGATCCCACACATCAATTCTAGATTTTCAACAACGGATAAGCCAGGCGCAACTGCAGTTTCCTGGGGTGAAACAGCAATCATGGATTTTACATCGGCGGTATCCGTCCGAATGCTTTTTCCGTTCAGGTAGGCATCGCCCTCTGAGGGCTGGGTGAGGCAGGAAAGCATTTTGATAGCCGTGGTTTTTCCTGCGCCGTTTACACCAAGCAGGCAGAACAGCTCTCCTTGCCTGACTTGCAAATTTAGTTGATCCACAGCGATCGCGCCGGCGTATTTCTTGGTTAGATTGACAGTACGAATGGCGTCCATAGGTTTGTCCCTCCTGGGATAGATTTTCAAGCAGATTATAGCACCGCAATTTGCAAAAATCATAAATTTTCATTTATCGGTCGTTTTTCATAGGTAAGTGGCGCAACCGGTTGGCCGCTATTTTTGTATGTATTTAGATGTGAATAAAGGGTAAAATTGAAATAAGCATCTTGCGTTTGGTGACTGTTTGCTATATAATGGAAAAAGTCCCAAAAAAATTAGGAGAGTATACGATGAAAAAGACTTATACCCAATCTGCTGATGAGGTTCTTCGCAGCCTTGGTGTGGGCCCTGAGGGCTTGACCACCGAACAGGCGAAGGAGCGCTTTGCCAAGTACGGTCCCAATAAGCTGAAAGAGGGCGAAAAACCCACTTTGTTCCAGCGGTTTATGGCGCAGCTGAAAGACCCTATGCTGATCATTTTGATGATCGCCGCTTTGGTCTCCGCGGCTACTACCGTGATCACCTATGTGCAGGATGGCAATATGGGCCATCTGACCGAGGGTCTGGTGGAAGTGGGCATTATTCTGGTGGTAGTGCTGCTTAATGCGATTCTGGGCGTGATCCAGGAAAGCAAGGCAGAAGCGGCCATCGAGGCGCTGCAAACTATGACCGCTGCCACCTGTAAGGTGCTGCGTGACGGTAAAATGGTGGTGCTTCACTCCGATGAGCTGGTGCCCGGCGATATCGTGATTCTGGAAGCCGGCGACGCTGTGCCTGCGGACGGCCGTATCATTGAAAACGCTTCCTTGAAGATCGAGGAGGCAGCTTTGACCGGCGAGTCCGTTCCCGTCAATAAGCTGATCGACGCGCTGAATCTTACCGCCGGCCAGGATGATGTTCCTCTGGGCGACCGGAAAAATATGTGCTATATGGGCTCTACCGTGGTTTACGGCCGCGGTAAGGCGGTGATTACCGAAACCGGTATGGATACGGAAATGGGCAAGATTGCCGGCGCACTGGCACAGGCACAGGAAGAGGAAACACCTTTGCAAAAGCGCCTGGATCAGCTGGGCAAGACCCTTTCTTATATTGTTTTGGGTATTTGCGTCTTTATCTTTGCATTTAACCTGCTGATGAAGGGCGATTTCTCCATCACCGGTGTTTTGAGTACCTTTATGGTTGCGGTTTCTCTGGCAGTTGCTGCCATTCCCGAGGGCTTGGCAACGGTGGTTACGGTTGTTCTTTCCATCGGTGTTACCAAAATGTCCAAGCGTAATGCGGTGATTCGCCGGCTGACCGCTGTGGAAACTCTGGGCTGTACCCAGGTGATCTGCTCCGATAAGACCGGCACCCTGACTCAGAATAAGATGACTGTTGTGGAATCTTATGGCGATGAGAAACTGGTTGCCACTGCCATGGCGCTGTGCTCCGATGCCAACCTGAACGATCAGGATCAGGCAGAGGGTGAGCCCACCGAGTGCGCGCTGGTCAATTTTGCCTGCAAGCTGGGTCTTAAAAAGCAGGATTTGGAGAAGGCAACACCCCGTGTGGATGAAGCGCCTTTTGATTCCGGCCGGAAGATGATGTCCACCGTCCATGACCTGGGCGGCAAGTTCGTGCAGTATACCAAGGGCGGTCCGGACGTGGTGCTTTCCCGTTGCGCTTATTATCTGGACGGCGATGAAGTCAAGCCCATGACTGACGAGAAGCGGGCGGCCATCATGGCGGTTAATAAGACCATGGCGGACAAGGCTCTGCGCGTACTGGCCGCTGCCAAGCGGGATTGGGATTGTAAGCCTGCGGATAATACCCCCGAGTTCCTGGAACAGGATTTGGTGTTCCTTGGCTTGACCGGTATGATTGATCCGGTTCGTCCCGAGGTGAAGGCTGCGATCGAAGAGTGCCGCGGCGCCGGCATCCGTCCCGTGATGATCACCGGCGACCATAAGGATACCGCTGTGGCCATTGCCAAGGAGCTGGGCATCATTACCGATGCTTCTCAGGCCATTACCGGCGCTGAGCTGGATGCCATTTCCGACGAAGATTTGTGCGAGGCTGTAAAGAAGTACGGCGTGTACGCCCGTGTGCAGCCGGAGCATAAGACCAGAATCGTCACCGCCTGGAAACTGAACGGCTATATCACTGCTATGACCGGTGACGGCGTTAACGACGCGCCCTCTATCAAGTCTGCGGATATTGGCGTGGGCATGGGCATCACCGGTACCGACGTAACCAAGAACGTAGCGGATATGGTTCTGGCAGACGATAACTTTGCAACCATCGTTGCCGCTGTGGGTGAAGGCCGCCGGATCTACGATAATATCCGTAAGGCAATCCAGTTCCTGCTGGCATCCAATATGTCTGAGGTTCTGGGCGTGTTTAGTGCAACCTTGATGGGCTTTGTGCTGCTAAATCCCGTGCACCTGCTGTTTATTAACCTGGTTACCGACTGTTTCCCCGCACTGGCTCTGGGCATGGAAGAAGCAGAACCGGATACCATGCGCCGGGCGCCCCGGAACTCGTCTGACGGCATTTTTGCCGGAGGTCTGGGCGTTGACGTGGTATACCAGGGCGTGTTGGTTACGGCTATTACCATCGGAGCCTATCTGATCGGCAGCGCCATGGAGTACGGCGCAAACTGGTGGGAAACCCTTCGTAGCGTGGGTGAGTCCGGCCACGGCATGACCATGGCGTTTTTGACCATGTCCATGTGCGAAATTTTCCACTCCTTCAATATGCGTTCTCAGCGTAAGAGCGTGTTCTCCTTGAAGACGCATAATAAGGTGCTGTGGGCGGCCATGCTGGGCAGCTTGCTGCTGACTACACTGGTCATCGAAGTGCCCTTTATCGCCAATGCTTTTGGCTTTACCCCCATTGGCTGGGACGAGTATGGCATTGCTCTGGCACTGGCCATCGTGGTGATTCCTGTTGTGGAACTGGTGAAGCTGGTGCAGCGGGCAATCGCAAAGCGCTGATTTTTACTCTGGATCGAATGACCCGGCAGGAGAAATTCTGCCGGGTCATTTTTCTTGCCTTTGCCCGGAAACTGTGATAAAATCAGCATCATAAGGAGAGAAAGAGGGTGACAGACGTGGAATTAAATGACATTTATGATGAAAAAGGCAATCGAACCGGCCGGATCCACCGCCGGGGAACGCCCTGGAAAAACGGAGAATACGGCCTTGTGGTCTGCGTCTGGGTGTACGACGGCAAAGGAAATCTTCTGCTGACCCGCCGCGCCAAGGGCAAGAGCTTTGCGGGCACTTGGGAAAATTCCGGCGGCGCAGCCAAGGCAGGGGAGACCAGCCGGGAGGCCATCGCCAGAGAATTGTTTGAAGAAACCGGAATCCGGGCAACACCGGAGGAGTTTGAATATCTGTACACTGATCGGGACAGTCATCTGTTTTATGACTTTTACTGTCTGCGCCGGGAAACGCCTTTGGAGCAGATCGTGCTTCTGCCCGGGGAGACGGACGGTGTCCGGTGGGCAAGCTTTGAGGAAGTGCACGAAATGATCCGTCGGGGCAGAATCTGTAAGATCATTGCCGCCCAGTTTCTGCGCCAGGAAAAAGTACTGAAATTACGGCAATTTACACAAGAGTCGTAAAAGATTTTTGGTACAGTTCACGAAAAAAACTTCTTGCAATGTACATAGTTTTTGGGATATAATGAAAAAAGGCGTTTTTATTACATCCGGCGAAAACGCTTCTGCCGGAGATAAAAACGCTTTTCTTTTTTTCACAAACACAATGGAGGAAATAGCTATGATCGAGTTTACTAATTTGCCCATTCAGTACGGAAAGGTGCCCCTGCGGATCGCCCGGGGTCATTTTGCCACCAATCACAGCCATATCAATTATTATATCGATATTACATATCAAAAGACCCGGCTCAGCGAGGCCATCGACAGCGCCCGGGAACTGGTGTCTCATTTTATCAATAATACCCCCGTGGATACCATTTTGTGCCTGGACGGCACGGCGGTTTTGGGAACTTGCGTTGCCCAGGAGCTGAACAAGAATGGTTTCCGTACCATTAACCATAATCAGTCCGTTTACGTGGTGGAGCCGGAGTATAATACCAATTCTCAAATCATTTTCCGGGATAATATCCAGCCTATGATCCGCAACAAGCACGTGCTGATCCTTATGGCGTCGGTGACCACCGGTTTTACAGCGAAGCGGGCCATTGAAGCCATCGGCTACTATGGCGGTATGGTGGCAGGTGTGGCAGCGATCTACCGGGCGGTGGATGAGATTGAGGGTTATCCTGTTCGCTCTGTGTACAGCGTCGAAGATCTGCCGGATTACGCCAGCTACGACTACCGGGAGTGCCCCTATTGCAAGCGAGGCAGGCGCATTGACGCTTTGGTGAACAGCTACGGATTCTCGTCTTTGTAAGAAGAAAAACGTTATGAGAAAGATAGAAAGAATCTTATTTTTGGGACTGATTTTCGTCTTGTGCGCGGGTGCGCTTGCTGCTTGTCAGAAAGCACACGTACATAATTATAAAGGTGTTG
Organism: Faecousia sp.; assembly: GCA_045589195.1. GTDB lineage: Bacteria > Bacillota > Clostridia > Oscillospirales > Oscillospiraceae > Faecousia. Next base: position 5,130 of record JAZNFY010000062.1, read on the forward strand.
TTACCAGGCCCACCTGCACGGAAAAGGGTTATACAACCTATACCTGCGAATGTTCCCACAGTTATGTAGCCGATTACGTGAATACCATTGCCCACAGCTTCGGTCAGTACGTGTCCAATCATGACGGCACCAAGATCGCGACCTGCGCTTGCGGTACGAAAAATGCGGTGGCAGATGAAGCGGTGCTGATCGTTCAAAATGGCGTGGTTAACGGCTTGACCGAATACGGCAAGACTTTAACAAAGATCGTGCTCCCCGAGGGCATTACAGGCATCGGCGACGCAGCGTTTGCCAATAATACAATAATCGAAAGCATTGAGATTCCCAATAGCGTAACGTCCATCGGCAATCGGCCGTTTGAAAACTGCACAGCGCTGAGTTGCTACGAAAAAGACGGCTTGAAGTACTTGGGAAATCCGCAAAATAACTACCTGTACCTTGTGGGTACGGGCATAGATGGAAAAGGCACAACCTTTACCACCGTAACCATCGACAGCAACTGTAAATTTATTGGTTCCGCTGCTTTTAAACGCTGGTTCCTGCTGGAAGATGTGACTATTCCTGAGGGCGTGACAGCGATTGGCGATTATGCTTTTGCTTATTGCTATGAGCTGAAACGGGCATCAATCCCATCCAGCGTCACAAGCATCGGCCGCTTTGGATTTTTTTATTGCGGCGAGCTGCAAAGCGTGATCATTCCTTTGGACGTTGCAACCGTTGGCGAGCAGGCGTTTCACGCCTGCGATATGCTGACTATTCGTTGTGAAGCGGCAGAAGAGCCTGAGCAGTGGCATTTCTTCTGGAATGCGCTCAATCGCCCGGTGATCTGGGGCTATACCGCACCTGCACTTCCGGAGTATCAGCCCGGATCAATTCAATTGGAGGACCAGGCGCAGGACGATTATGATTTCCAGCGCAAGTATCGGCTTGCCTATTACCGCATTTGGGGCGAATATATGGACCTGCTCACCGACGAGGAGCGCGCAGATATGGGCACGTGGACGGAGCAGGACGGCGAACAGACCAACCACGGTGAATTGCGTAATGAAATGATGTTGGTATCCTTTATCAAGCGGTATAATATCACCAGAGAAGAGTTTGATAATGCCACAGCTCAGCTGGAAGACCACCTGAAAGGATCTTCCCACATGGAGGAATGTGAAATTCCCAACGGCGACATTATCTATACCTTGGATAACGAAATCATTAATCATTATTATCGGTATGCGTAAGCATTGGAGAAATAAAAAGAGGAGGCTGAAGCCTCCTCTTTTTTGTTATGGGCTGGTAGTTTGGGAGATATGCTTTCGGTACTGCTTGTTCAGGCAGCAGTAGGCCATGGGAATCACAATGACAGCCACCGCGAGCCAGGCGACAGAGGTGCTTAGGTTTGCGCCGATAAAGCCAAACCTCGGAATCAAAATAAAAGCGCCGAAGAACTGGATTCCCATTTCGAGCAGACCGGGAACAAGGACCAACGAGGCATAGCCCGTAGCTTGTATGGCCGGCTTGTAGGTGGCGCAAAGACCGCAAAGAACACTGGACGCATTGATAATCAGTAGGGAAATTCGCGTTTTTTCAATCAGCGCAGAATCGGGATTTTGTAAAAATAGTCGCGTCAGCGGTGCTGCAAATAAAAACACGATAATGGTAGATAAAATACAGAATATGGTGGACAATAAAATGCCAATGCGAAAGCCCTGGCGGATTCTTTCCGGTTTGTGTGCGCCCACATTCTGCCCGTAGTAGTAGCCGATAGAGTGCCCAAGAGTGGAAATGGGACAAAGTAAGATGGCGTTGATCCGCCCAGTAACGGAAAGCGCATTGAGAGTTTCGGTACCAAGACGGTTTAACGCCGGCCGTTGAACCAGGGGGCCAATACTAATGAGTGCGCTTTGTATTCCCATGGGGATGCCGTTGCTTAACAGAAGCAGTAAAATGTTTCGTTCCACCTTCCATTCGCTCTTCGAAAAATGAAGGCTGGGGATTTTTCGGGCTATATAAATCAGACAGCTAAAACCGGCAACTGCTTGCGAAAGGACGGTAGCAAGTGCCGCGCCGGCAGTTCCTGCGTGGAATACCAAAATAAAGATTAGATCCAGCACAATGTTGACGACAGCGGACAGCGCCAGGAAAACGGTAGGCATTTTACTGTCACCAAGGGAACGGATAATGCCGCCGCAGAAGTTATACATCAAGGAAAAGGGTGCACCCAAGAAGATGATCTGCAGGTAGCTGATCGCATAGGGGAAATGTTCCTCGGTGGTTTTCAGTATACGAAGCATGGAGGCTGTTGCGGGAGCCAGCAAAAATACGGATATCAGCGCTGCGCAGGCACATAGCAGAGCGCCGTTGGCAACATATTTACGCATGCGGGGATTGTCCGATGCGCCGAAGGCCTGAGCGATGGGGATGCAAAAGCCGCTATTGATGCCGGTAAAGAATCCCAAAGTGATTGAATTGAGGTTTCCTGTGGCGCTAATACCGCCCATGGCATCTGCGCCCAGCGTCTGGCCAACGATGGCAGCATCTACAACGCCGTAGAGTGATTGCATCAAAAGACTGAGATAAACAGGAAACAGGTAAGAAACAATGACACGAAAGGGTTTTCCGTTGGTAAGATCCTTAGTCATGATAAATTCCTCCATCAAAAGCGCTGGTGCAGATTTAAAAACCTGCGCAGAGGTTTTCTTATATAGCATCCAATTTTCCGAAGTATTTAGCATAACAGTCATTTATCTATCATTCTGTTGTGATTGTATATACGGCGTGAAAAAAAGTCAATAGTATAAATTGGACAGTAACGAGAAATGTTTTGGCTTTACAGCCGAAAAATTGCGTTCTTAGAATGGTGAAATCTCATAAGGACTTAAAAATTGCTCGCCAGCTCTCAATTTTTGCACCAGTGTGCCCACTGGCGCGCCCTTTCAAGTCCCTCG
>JAZNFY010000063.1:0-3574 GCA_045589195.1 Faecousia sp.
TACCGCAGATCTTTCCGATGTGAATATGATCGACCCCTTCCACCTGGAAGCTTATGGCGAGACTACCGTAAACTATAACCGCGATGTGGAAGCATTCCCGGTTCTGGTGGCTATGTTTGAACGGATCTTGGGCAAATGCCCTTATAAGTCTCCCACAGATATGGGCGTCAACATGGTTGGCAACTGTATTGTAAATGACGAAGCTGCCTGCCAGGCCTCCCGCCAGGAAATCATCCGCCGTTACTTTGATGCCCTTTGTGATCAGAAGAAGGGCAAGAGCGGCGATGCAGCGGTGCTGAAACTGGAACTTTTAATGAAGAAAGTGGGCGTATCTGCTGAGGATCGTCCCGTGGTGGCAGCCGCACTCAACAAGGAAGAAGAAACCGGTAAACCGGCAGCAGCTATGGAACTTCCTGATGGCAGAATCGTTACCGGCAAAACTTCCAGCCTGCTGGGTGCATCTTCTGCACTGCTGCTTAATGCATTAAAAGAACTGGCAGGGCAGGAAGATAGCCTGCACCTGATTGCACCGGAGGTCATTGACCCCATTCAGCACCTGAAGGTGGATAACTTAGGTCACAGAAACCCCCGTCTGCACACCAATGAAGTTTTGATGGCACTGAGCATTTGCGCAAATACCGATCCTTTGGCACAAAAGGCAATGGAGCAGATCCATAAGCTCCGTGGTTGCCAGGTCCATTCCTCTGTGATTCTTTCCGAGGTGGACGAGCAGACATTTAAACGGCTGGGTGTCCAGCTGACTTGTGAGCCCCGATTTAAAAGCTGAGAGCTCTATCAATTATTAGGAGTGCTTAAATTATGGGAGAAAACAAAAAACGCGGAAAATTGGATAAACTGGATGCAACCAGTGTGCGCAATTATCTGACGACAGAGCCTGCTATAACCACAGAGGGAGATGCTTCCCGTCCTTATGAAGAGGCAGTTGTTGACCTGATCGGCAACAATGAATGGACGAAAAAGCAGATCAAGGAAATTCTGGAACCCTTGATCGACGAGGTGGACACAAACCCGGATCTTGCCTATGCGGCTTACTATGCGCTGTGTTCTTTTTACCGGAGAAATACCTATACCAATGAGTATTCTGCGTTGATCCAATCTCCGAAGGACGGCTTTAAGGAACGGGAGTCTTATCCGTTCCTGGCATTGATGTGTGAGAAATTGCTCAACCCCAAGGATTGGCGGCTTTTGAGCGTTGCCCAAAACTTGTGTACCGCAAAAGGCTTATGCGAAAACCATGGTGTAAAGCATTGCTTTGCTGAATATGTGGCGGCTGCTTGCGAAAGCGATCCGGCCAGAATGAACTATCTGAACGGAGAATTTGTAAAACCTGCTTTGGAAATGCTGGAACAAGCGATCAGCAAAAGCCAGGGCTACCCCAAGTATTTCATCACCCGCGCCCGCCTGAGAAATATCCAGGCGATTTGCGAAGAAAAAGAAGAACTGATGATGCAATCCCAAGGCGATATTGAGCTGGGCATCGAAAAAGAGCAGGACCTGAAGAAAAAAGATCATTATCGAATTACAGGTATTCGCCTGAAGAGTGAGTATTATGCCATGACCCTGGAAAAGAAGATGGCGCATCAGGAAGCTGCACTGCAGAAGCAGTTTGAACAGAATGAAGATGCAATGCATAAGCAATTCCAGGAGAACAATGTGAAAAACCTGGAATTCCTTAGCTTCTTCTCTGCTGTTATCGGTTTGCTGATTGCAGGCACCCAGACGGTGTTGAATATGACCTTCCCTCAGGCTGCAGCGGTGCTTATCGTACTGGCGGGCTGTTTACTTACCGCTTTTGGCGCATTGGGCTATATTTTGCACGGCAATGACGAGGCCCGCGGAAAAAACAATAAGAAGATCGTGATCATTGGTATTACACTGCTTGCGATCGCCATTGTAGTAGGAACAGTTTATGCATTATTCGTACCAAAAACTTAATAATGTAAAAGGCGGTACCTATACCATCGCAAAAGTCAATGAAGATACCTATGGCTATGCAGAAGATTGCATCTGGGTGTTGGACGGTTCTACCGGACTGAACGGCAAACGGCTTGTGGCAGGGGAGAACGGCAGCGATGCCCAGTGGTACAGCCACACTTTTTCCAAATTCCTGGAAGAAAACTTGCCCGGTTCTACCGAACCGTTGCCGGAACTGTTCAGCCGGGGTGTAAAAACCGTGTGGGCGGAATTTGAGAAGTTGGCGGGCGGTTCGGTTAAACGGGAAGATGTACCCTGCACTGTAGGTTGCGCAGCTCGTATTCGTGACGGCTACCTGGAATATATCACAGTTGGTGATTGCTGCCTGCTGATCCGCTATAAAGACGGCAGAGTAGTGGAACTGTTGGATCGTACCCTTTGCGGATTCGACCAAAATACCCTGCGCTTGGGTATGGAGATTGCAAAGAAAGAACAGATTCCTCTGCTTTCCTGCAGACCGAAAATGCTGCCGGAGCTGCGAAGAGTCCGTATGACTATGAATACCCCGGAAGGCTATATCTCCCTGGCGGATGACCACATCTCGGTGCTGTCTGCAAAAACCGGAAAGGTTTCCCTTGATGAGATTCGGGATATCTGCATGGTATCCGACGGTTTTTCGGAGTTTTACGGCATGTTCAGTTTGGCTGAAAATCTGAACGTGTTTATGGATATGGCGAAAAACCGTGACCCGGAAGCGTTGTTTGAGGAGCTGCTTAAAGCGCAAAAGTCAGACCCGGAGGGAATGCGCTATCCCAGAATGAAGCTGTCTGACGATGCAACGATCCTATATTGTACAATTGCGTAAGACAATCCCGCACCGGAGGGCACTTCGGTGCGGGATTTTTTGCGTGAAAAAATATTCGGCGAAATGAATGAAAAAAAGATGAAAATTTTGTGATTTTTTCTAAAAATGTGCTTGACAAAACATATGCAAAATGATATCATAATCGGGCGCGTGTAGGCGAAGTCTGCGTTGCGCACTGCGATGATGCAGGAGATTGCGTCTAAAAAACGGTAACTTCTGCGGAGTATGTCCGGTCATCGGGCGGCTGAACTGCTTCTGTTTACGCTTGCGTATATCGCTGCGGCAGGGGAAAGGTCGGCCTTGCGTCGGCCATTTTTCTTGGCTCGGAATGATACGCACGGCGGCGTGAATGAACAGTTCGACCGTACCCAGACACAACGAAAACTGAGTACGTTTTATCAAGGAGGAAACAAAACATGGCAAACCAGGAAATGATCCGCATCCGTCTGAAGGCTTACGATCATCATTTGATCGACTCCAGCGCTGCAAAGATCGTCGAGACCGCAAAGCGCAACGGCGCTTCCGTATCCGGTCCCATCCCCCTGCCCACCAAGAAGGAAGTCGTTACGATCCTTCGCGCTGTCCACAAGTACAAGGATAGCCGTGAGCAGTTCGAGCGCAGAACCCACAAGAGACTGATCGATATCCTCAACCCCAACCAGAAGACTGTCGAAGCTCTGATGAGCCTGGACCTTCCCGCTGGCGTTGAGATAGAGATAAAGCTGTAATCCTTATACATTATAATATAAGGATTCACCGCTGCCCGCACTGAAA
>JAZNFY010000064.1:0-5991 GCA_045589195.1 Faecousia sp.
GAAAGCGCCCACGCGGTGGCTTACGGCATGAAACTTGCCCAAAAAATGGGCCGTGGTTCTGTGCTCATCTGCCTGTCCGGCCGTGGCGACAAAGACATGGATTTCATTTTGGAAAATTACGGGATCCCCGAAGTCAAACGCTGAAACGCTCCCATATATTGGCCACCGGGTGTGCTGCACATTTTGCGGCACACCCGATTTTTTTCGGGAAAACTACTGCCAGAGGCGAAAAAGCCTTACGCCCCAAGGCAAAACCCCTGAAAGACTTGCTATTTTTCACAATATATGATATGATACCTCAGTAAATGGGCGAGTATGCCCTTTGTGTTGAAATGCTTTTTCTTCCATTTTTCCCATTAACGAAAACACTTTGTTATACCCAAAGAAACAAAGAGGGTGCAATATATTATGAGTTTACGAAAACCCCATGTGCAAGGCACAAAAACAACCATACGAAATTTAGAGGCCGCTTTGGAGATCGCGCTCTTAACCGGGCTCTATTACCCCATCTGGCGTCTGCTTTACGACGAAAGCCTCTTCCCCGCATATCTGGGCAACGGCAAATATGTGCTGACGCTGGTCTACGCGCTTCTGACGATGCTGGTTTTTTCCAATTTTGACGGTTTTCGCTTCGGCTACCTGCGCCTGAGTGATACCGCCGTGGCGCAGGCCATCTCCATGCTGATCGTCAATGTCATCACCTATTTCCAGCTTTGCCTGATCGCCAATGTGATGATTCCCATCGGACCCATGCTCCTGCTGACTGTATTGGATGCTGTGCTCATCTTCCTTTGCGTGTACCTGTTCACCGCCCTTTACCACCGGATCTATATTCCCAAGAATATGATCATGATCTTCGGCAACCCTGACGCGGTATCTTTAAAGCTGAAAATGGACACCCGGTCCGATAAATATCACATCGCAAAACTGGTGCACGAAAGCATGGGCTTTGACCGTATCCGCAACGAACTGGGAAAGTACGATGCCGTTGTCATCAACGATATTTCTGCCCAATTGCGCAACGATATTTTAAAATACTGCTATCAACACGGGATCCGCACCTATGTTGCCCCGAAAATTTCGGATATCATTATCCGGGGCGCAACGGAAATCACCCTGTTTGATACCCCGTTGTTTCTGGTTCGGGGCAAAGGACCTACTCCTACCCAACGGTTCTATAAGCGGCTGGCAGACATAATTTTAAGCACCCTTGCACTGATCCTGTCGTCGCCCTTTATGGCAATTATCGCCATCGCCATTAAATTGGAAGACGGTGGCCCGGTATTCTACAAGCAAAAACGCGCCACCCTTCGAGGCAAGGAATTTAACATTCTCAAATTCCGCAGCATGGTAGTAGACGCAGATAAATTTGGCGCCATCCCCACCACCAGTCACGATCCCCGGATCACTAAGGTGGGTCGGATTATCCGCGCCACCCGCATGGACGAGCTGCCCCAATTTATCAACATCCTGAAAGGTGATATGAGTCTTGTGGGCCCCCGGCCGGAACACTTGGAGCATGTGCGCAAATATTGCGAACAAGTTCCGGAATTTGCCTGCCGGCTGAAAGTCAAAGGCGGCCTCACCGGCTATGCCCAGATCTACGGCAAATATAACACCTCTGCCTACGATAAGCTGCGTCTGGACCTTTTGTATATTGAAAACTACTCTCTTCTGCTGGACGTGAAGCTGATCCTGCAAACCATCCGCATTGTTCTGAAAAAAGAAAGCACAGAAGGCTTCGACATCGCTGAAAAGATGGATCAAATGACCCGGCAAATTCTGGAAGATCTGGAAACAGAGAAAAAAGAAGGCGTTGCCGAAAAATAACACACGAGGTTTTTCTATGAAGAAGGCCGTTTGTATCAGCTGCACCCACCATTATCAGGAGCGTCTGGCCTCTATTGATGCGGTGCTTCGTGAACAAGGGTACGACTGCACCTATATCACATCGGATTTTCACCACATTTCCAAAAAGCCCCACCGGGTAGATTTGCCTCACTGTATCCAAATCCCCACGATGCCCTACAAAAAAAACATCTCCATCCAGAGGATCCTTTCCCATATCCGCTTCGCCCGGGACGCTTTTCGTAAAGTAGCCGAGATCCAGCCGGATCTTGTGTATGCGGAAGTTCCCCCCAACAGTCTGAGCCGGGAAGCCGCCCGCTATAAGAAAAAACACCCGGAAACCAAGGTTATTCTGGACATTTTTGACATGTGGCCGGAAAGTTTCCCCAACAACCGGGCCAAAAAGCTGCTGGCGCTGCCCTTTCGGGTGTGGGCATGGTTTCGCAACCAGGGCCTTTCCAGAACCGATCTGGTAATAACAGAATGCGACCTTTTCCGCAACGCTTTGCAAAAGCACCTGAAAAACACCCCCAACCACACCCTGCACCTTTGCCGCCCCCATGCTACCACAGAGCAGGTGCGCACCGTTACCGAAACCGGCGCAATCCACCTGTGCTACCTGGGGTCTATCAATAACATCATCGACATTCCCGCCATTGCCGGACTCATCGAACAGGTGCAAAAGCTGCGTCCTGCGGTGCTGCACATCATCGGTGACGGCGAAACCAGGGATCTGTTTATCGACCGGGTAAAAGCCACCGGCGCGGAGGTTCAATTCCACGGCAAGATCTACGACCCCGTCCAAAAACAGGCCATCTTCGATCAATGCCACTACGGCCTGAACATCATGAAAGATTCGGTTTTCATCGGTCTGACCATGAAATCTTTGGATTACTTTGCCGGCGGCCTGCCCATTGTCAACACCATTGCCGGCGACACCTACCAGCTGGTGGAAAATCTGGGCATAGGCGTAAACCTTGACCGGAACTGTCCGGAGCGTACCGCCGCTCTTCTGGTCGACACCACCCCGGAAGAAAACCTCACCATGCGCCGGGCAACACTCGATATGTTCCACCGCCTCTTTACAACAAATGTTTTTCAGCAAACACTTCATCAACTGCTGTGATCTTTTTGCAGAAAGGAGTCTGCGCCATGCCCCAAGTTACAGTTCTGCTGGCAACCTACAACGGAAGTAAATATGTCAGGCAGATGATCGACTCTGTGCTGGCGCAGGACTATACCGACTTTCATCTGATTCTGTCCGACGATTCTTCCAAAGACGACACACCCCAAATTCTGGAAGAATATGCCCAAACCCATCCGGATAAAATCACCCACTATCGTTCCGGTATCCGTTTTGGAAACGCCCAGAATCATTTCATGCACCTTCTGGCCCAATTTCACGACACGCCCTACATCATGTTTTGCGACCAGGACGATATCTGGCACCCAGATAAAATCTCCAAAACCCTCAAAAAAATGCAGCAAATCGAAAAACCAGGGCTGCCGGCGTTGGTACATACCGATCTTCGGGTCGTTGACAGCCGGCTAAACCAATTGGATGCGTCCTTTATCCATTTTTCCAAGCTCAACGGAAACCGTCTTTCGCTGCGCCAATTACTGGTGCAAAACGTAGTCACCGGCTGCACCGTGATGCTCAATAAGCCATTGGCGGAACTTTCTTGCAGCCATATGCCGGAAGAAAAAATTCTCATGCATGACTGGTGGCTGGCATTGATCGCCGCAGCCTTTGGCTCCATCGGTTACTTAGACGAGCCAACCATCGACTACCGTCAGCACGGCAACAACGTTGTTGGCGCCAAAAACACCCGCTCCCTTTCCTATATCCTGAAAAAAATTAGAAACGACGGCGTCAAAACCGCCATGTCACAAACCTACGAACAGGCAAAAGCGTTTGGCTCCTGCTTCGCTGCAATATTAAACGAGCAAGATAAACAGCTTGTCCAAAATTTCGCCGCCATAGCTGACAAAAACGGAATCTGCCGCCGCATTAATTTTATCAAATACGGCTTTTTCAAATACGGTATCCAGCGGATCATCGCCCAATTTATTTGGGGCTAACCAAGAAAGCGAGGTCACGGCATTCCTATGCTATTTTCTGAAAACAGCAAGCTTTATCGTTTCTGCGACAAACTTGTTATGGCTCTTGTGTGCATACTCATGGCAGACTGCGCCATCTTTGGATCGGGACGGATTCTTTCCGTGGGCCCTTTGGGTTTTCGTACAATTTTACTGTGTTTGACACTCTTGCTGTCTGTCCCCTTGATTCTCAGCCAATTCCGGATACTTCTGCAACGTCGCTTATTGTGGCTGCTAGGGGTATTTTTTGTCTGGCTGATGCTTCAAACAATTGTCGGCATTCGGAATCAAAACAACACCTCTCTTCTGCTCAGCGATCTAAAAGGTTTTTTTCACTTCTTCGCCGTTCTGCCCTGCCTGTGCGTTTTTAAAACAAAAGATCGGGTTCACCGCTTAATGCGCGTCGTTATGTATGCCAGCGCTGCTTTGGCTGCCGTAGCCTTTCTCCTGCTGTTTATATATAATTGGGCGCCCACAGCATTCAACCGTATAGGCATTTTGGACAAAGACCATGACATTACCATGTTTGCGGCAGTTTCATCCAAGATTCCGCGCCTGTTTTTCAAAAGCACACCATATCTGTTGTGTGGCTGCGTCTTTGCCGTTTATTTTTACACAGCAACCCCGGGCGGAAAGCATCGCTGGCAATATCCGCTGATTATTGGCTTTTCCCTGTTTGCCTTACTGCTTTCCTATACCCGATCCATCTACCTGGGCGCCGGAATTTCTGCAATCTTCCTAACCGTAATGCTGTACTGCGGGTTTGACAACGCGCACCGTATGTGCTTGAAAAAGATCCTGGCGGCATCCGTTTTGATTTGCATTGTGCTGATTACTTTATGCAGTACAATTCTCAGCGCCAATTATTTTGGTTATGCGTTGGACCGGGTCGGCATTACCTTTTTTCAACCCGATGACAGCTCTTCGGGCAGCGCAGATCCCTCCGAACCCTCTCTTCCCCCGGAGGATAACCCCAACGACTATCAGCAACAAACCATTGCTGCTGATAAACTGCGAGCAGAAACCCTCTCCGAATTACTAACGCATATCAAGAGCGCTCCCGTTCTCGGTCACGGACTGGGCAAGTCTTTGGCAGTTCGGAATCATCTTCCTCATGAATATATTTATTTGGATTTCTGGATGAAAACCGGCATAATCGGTCTGCTGCTATACTTTGCGCCCTTCCTCACCATGCTGCTGAACACCATAAAGCGCTGTAATAACGGCGGCTCAAAAACGCAGCTGCTCCCCTATTGGCTCAGCGCCTTGCTTGGCTTCATCATTTTCTCTTTCTTCAACCCTTATATGAACGCTGCATTAGGTATTCTGCTTTATTGTTGCAGCATCAGCCTGTTCTACCTCAATGACACACCCAATCAACCTTTGAATCATTAACGGAGGAACCATTATGAAAGGTATCATACTGGCCGGCGGATCCGGCACGCGGCTTTACCCTCTAACCCTGGTTACATCCAAGCAGCTGCTTCCCGTTTACGACAAGCCTATGATCTATTACCCCATGTCCACTCTGATGCTGGCGGGGATCCGGGACATTCTCATCATCTCCACCCCCTCCGATACCCCCCGTTTCCAGGATCTTCTGGGTGACGGCAGCCGCTACGGCGTCCATTTAAGCTATGCGGTGCAGCCTTCTCCCGACGGCCTTGCCCAGGCCTTTATCATCGGCAAGGAATTTGCCGGCGATGAGCCCTGCGCCATGGTCCTGGGCGACAACATTTTCTACGGCAACGGTTTTTCCACCATTCTTGCCCGGGCCTGCGAAAACGCAGAAAACGGCCTTGCTACCGTTTTCGGTTACCACGTCCACGACCCGGAACGCTTCGGCGTTGTGGAATTTGACGCAGAGGGTAAAGCTATTTCCATCGAGGAAAAGCCCAAAAAGCCCAAGTCCCACTATGCTGTGACCGGTCTTTACTTCTACCCCAGGGGCGTGGCGGAAAAAGCCGAGCAGGTCAAGCCCTCCGACCGGGGCGAGCTGGAAATCACCACCCTCAACGACATGTACCTGCAAGAGGGCAAACT
>JAZNFY010000065.1:0-22951 GCA_045589195.1 Faecousia sp.
TTGATAAATATACAGAAATTTTTGTCCCAGCCGGTTGGCAAGTGCGGGGTTAATATGATATAATAAATTGATTTGTTGAAAGGAGGGAGCAAAAGTGGCATTTCCAGCGTCATTTATTGATGAAGTTGTTACCAGAAATCCCATTGAGGATGTGGTGGGGCAGTATGTAAATTTGCGCCGTGCGGGCTCGAACTTGTTCGGGTTGTGTCCGTTCCACGGGGAGAAAACCGCGTCATTCTCCGTTGCTCCCGACAAAGGTATTTTTTATTGCTTTGGCTGTCATAAGGGCGGCGGCGTGATCAATTTTCAAATGGAAGTTGAGGGATTGAGCTATCCCGACGCAGTCAGAGCCCTTGCAAAACGGGCGGGACTTGCCGTTCCGGAGGACGTGCAGTATGAGAGCCGCTACCGGGCCCAGGAGCGCCTGTGGGCGCTGCATAAGGAAGCGGCGCGATTCTTCCACAGCCAGCTGTATTCGCCTGCTGGCGAGGCAGCGCTGCAATATGCGTTGGGTCGCGGAATGTCCAAATCGATCCTCACGACCTTCGGCATCGGTTACGCTCCCGACAGCTGGGATTCGCTGGTGAAAGCCATGAAGGCAAAGGGCTATACAGAGCAGGAATTAAAAGATTCCGGACTTGTAACCGTGTCCCAGAAAAACGGCAGTCTTTTTGACCGTTTCCGGGATCGGCTGATGTTCCCGATTATTGACGTTCGGGGGAATGTGATTGCTTTCGGTGGACGTGTGATTAAAAAGGATTCGGATGCAGCAAAGTATCTGAACTCCCCGGAAACCTTGATTTTTAATAAACGTAAGAATCTCTTCGGTTTGAATCTTGCCAAAAAGACCAAGATGGACTATTTGATTCTTGTAGAGGGCAATATCGATGTGGTTGCGCTGCACCAGTACGGTTTTGACAATGCCATCGCATCGCTTGGCACAAGCTTAACAGAGGAGCAGGCGGCACTGATCACCCGATACGTGGATCACGTGGTGCTGACCTACGACAGCGACAATGCGGGTCAAAATGCAACCCAGCGGGCGATTCCAATTTTGGAAAAAGCAGGTTTACAGGTTAAGGTTTTGCAGATTACAGATGCAAAAGACCCGGACGAGTTCCTGAAAAAATTCGGTGCGGATCGGTTTAAACTGCTTTTACAGGGCTCTTCCAACCGGGTGGAGTATCAGCTTAACAGTATTTTAAGTAAGTATGATCTGCGTGTTGATGACCAGAAAGTGAAGTATCTGCACGAATCTGCGGACCTGATCAGCACCCTGCACAGCGCGGTGCAGCAGGAGATTTACGGCGGCCGTGTGGCAGAAAAGGCCGGAATCACCCCCGAGAGCATGAAGCTGGAAATTCAGCGGGCGCGAAAACGCCGGCAGAATCAGCAAAAGAAAAAGCAGGAGCAGATCGACCTTGCCCCCGCTACCGCTTCCCAGCCGAAAAGCAGAAATATCCGATATGACAATGTAAAATCCGCCATGGCGGAGGAACGGGTAATTGCCCTGTGCATTCGGGAACCGGCGCTTCTTGACCAGACCGGAAAATTGACCGGCGATGTGTTTTCCTCGCCGCTGCTTGGTCGGGTATTCCAGCAGCTGAAAAGCCGTCACGAGGCTGGAATGGACGTTTCTGTGGGCGTTTTGAGTGATTTTTCTCAGGAGGAAATATCTCATATCACCGGTGTTATCCAGCACTATCAGGATAATATCCAGGAGCAGGCTTTTGCAGACTGCGTACGGTTGATCCTCGGAGAATATCAGGCGTCCAGAGTCGAAACGGAAGACGATCTTCTGGCATATCAAAGTAAGCTCAGAGAAAGAAAAGGAATGAATTAATGACATCAGAGCTCCTTATAAAAACCCCCTTGGGTGAAGAAGATATGCACCAGTATCTGCATGATATTCGCCAGTATCCCTTGCTGACTCCTGAGCAGGAGCGTGCTCTTGCCCATCGTTGTGCCGAGGGTGATGAAGAGGCAATTCGCCAGATGGTCAATTCCAATTTGCGGTTGGTGGTTTCGGTTGCCCGGGAGTATGCAGGACGCGGTGTTCCGCTGATGGACCTGATCCAGGAGGGAAGTATCGGCCTTCTTGCGGCGGCAAAGAAATTTGATTATACATTGGATTACCGATTTTCTACTTACGCAACTAAGTGGATCCGTCAGGGAGTAAACCGCTGCCTTGCCAATCATGGTTTGATTCGTGTACCTTCCCACACCGGTGAGCGGATCCGTAAGGTTCTTTCCGTAAAGACTGCGCTGACTCAGCAAAACGGCTATGAGCCCACCGAAGCAGAAATTGCGGCGAACTGTGATCTTACTGAGGAACGGGTACGTCAGCTTTTGCAGCTTTTACCGGAGGTGTGGTCGTTGGACGCCCCCACCGGGGATGATACCGATGCTCTGGGCTACTTTCTGGAAGATGTGCACGCGCCCCAGCCTTATGAGAAATTGGTGCAGGAAGAATTGAATCAAATCATGACCGATCTGCTGGGAGCACTCACACCCCGGCAGCAGCAGGTGCTTCGTCTGCATTTTGGCATGGAGGATTACCGCTGTCACTCGTTGGAGGAGATCGGTGAAATAATGGGCGTTTCCAAGGAACGGGCGCGCCAAATTGAGAAACAGGCCATGGACAAGCTTCAAAAACAGGGGCAGAGCATGGGATTGGAGGATTTCTTGAAATGAATCAGTTTGAATTTTCTTTTGGGGATTCTCCGTGGGAAACTGCAATCTCCGCATTAAAAGAAAATGACACGATGCCCGCTTCTTATTTTCTGACCCTGATGGAACCGGAGTCGGAAGAAACGGTTGAGGAAGCCTTTGATCGTCTATTGGAGCGCAATATTTCTCTGGACATTGCGGAGCTGCCCGCTTTGGAAGGAACCGGAGAGGCTGCTCTGCGGCTTCGCAGAGAGGCGCAATTGGTAAAAGAGGACAAGCTGCTTACCGCGTTGGATGAACATGACCCTCTGCGGTTGTATCTTTCTGAAATAGCGGAATTAAAGACGGGGAACTCCCAGAATCTTGCGCAGCAGTATTTGTTCGGCGATATGAATGCAATGTCAGCTCTTGCTGACGCAATGCTGCCCAGAGTTGCAGAATTGGCAAAGGGTTACGTGGGCAAAGGCGTCTTGCTTTTGGATCTGATCCAAGAGGGAAGTCTGGGCCTCTTGCAGGCGATCCAGCAATATAAAGGTGGCGATTTTGAGGCCATGTGCTGTGACATGATTCACAGAGTGCTTGTTAAGACCGTTGTGATGCAGGCAAGAGCAGCGGGCATCGGTCAAAAGATGCGCCAGGCGCTGGAAGATTACCGGGCAGTGGATGAGCGCTTGCTTTCCGAGCTTGGCAGAAACCCAACGGTTGAGGAAATCGCTGAGCAGATGCACATGACCCCCGGTGAGATCACCTCCGTTGTGGAGACTATGGATGCGCTTCGATTGCTTGACCGAGCAGACAGCCGGAATGATTCCGAGCCTTCCCATGAAGATGATCAGGCGGTGGAGGATACGGCCTATTTCCAGATGCGTCAGCGGATTCAGGAGCTGCTTTCAGGCCTTACACCCGAGGATGCACAGCTGCTGAATTTGCGTTTTGGCCTGGAAGGCGGTATGCCCCTTACCCCCGAAGAAACGGGCAGGAAGTTGGGACTTACACCGGAGGAAGTGGTGAAGCGGGAAGCCGCGGCTCTGCAAACACTCCGGATCAACGGATAAAGAAAAGAGGAAAATATTATGGGAAAGACATTTTCTATTGCCATTGACGGCCCTGCCGGCGCAGGAAAGAGCACCATTGCCAAACGCCTGGCGAAGGAATTGAATTATAAGTATGTGGACACCGGCGCCATTTACCGCACGGTTGCGTACTTCCTGGATCTTCTGGGTGTCAGCCCCAAGGATGCAGACGGCGTGGAGCGCTATATCGATGAGTTGACCATCGTCATTGAGTACGACGAGGATGGCGTTCAGCACATGATCATGAACGGCATGGACGTTTCCGGCGAGATCCGCACCCAGGATATTTCCCAGAAGGCAAGCCTTGTTTCTGCTCATCCTGTGGTGCGGGAAGTTCTTCTGGATATGCAGCGGGATGTTGCCAAGTCTTATAATGTAATTATGGATGGCCGGGATATCGGTACTGTGGTGCTGCCCAATGCAGACGTGAAGATTTTCCTCACTGCCTCTGCGGAAGTGCGCGCCAAGCGCCGCACCGACGAGCTTCTTGCCAAAGGTCAGACCGCTGATTACGATACTGTGCTGAAAGAAATCGTGCAGCGGGATTACCAGGATACGCACCGGCCCATCGCACCCTTAAAGATGGCCAAGGAATCTGTAAAGGTGGACACCTCCGATATGGATATTGAGCAGGTGGTACAGACCATTCGGGAAATCGTCGGAAAGAAGATTGCCTTATGAGTGTTGTGGTAGCCAAAAGCGCCGGTTTTTGTTTCGGCGTCAGTCGGGCGGTGGAAACGGTGGAAAAAGCTGCCGACTCCGGAAAACAGGTGGTCACCCTTGGACCGATCATTCATAACAGCCACGTGGTGAACCATTTTGACGCCATGGGCGTCAAAGTGATCGAATCTGCCGAGGAAGCTCTGCCGGGCATGACGGTGATCATCCGATCCCATGGCGTTACCCGTGCGGTATGTGAAGCACTGGAAAGTAAGGGCGTGGAAGTGATCGACGCCACATGTCCTTTTGTAAAGCGGATTCACGGCATCGTGGAACGGGCCCAGCAGGAGGGGAGACTTCCCATCATCATCGGCACCCGTTCGCACCCGGAGGTGGAGGGTATTGCCGGCTGGTGTGATGATTGCCGTATTTTTGAAAGCGCGGAAGAAATGGAAAAATGGGTGGAAAGTGAAGAAATTTCCCCGGATTTACCTATTTGTATGGTTTCGCAAACCACTTCTACGGAATTTTTGTGGAAAAAAAGTGTTAATTTTGCAAAAAAACAGTTTACTAATTTGAAAATTTTTGATACAATATGCGGAGCGACAGAATCTCGGCAGACCGAAGCGGCAGAGCTAAGTGCCGCGTGTGATGCCATGGTGGTAGTGGGCGATGCAAAAAGCTCCAATACCGGCCGTCTGGCAATGATCTGCCGTGAGAAATGTAATCGTGTAACACTGGTGGACAATGCTTCCCAGCTGGATGCAGACTTTTTCTCTGGCGCACATAAGGTTGGAATCACTGCCGGCGCTTCCACGCCGGCGTGGATAATAAAGGAGGTCAATAAGACTATGAGCGAAATTTTGAATGTTGATGCTGTACAGGAGGAGAGCTTTGCAGAACTTCTGGAACAGTCCATCAAAACTTTAAATACAGGAGATAAGGTCATTGGCATCGTTACCGGTATCGGCAACACCGAAGTCCAGGTAGATCTGGGCACCAAGCACGCCGGCTATATTCCTTACGATGAAGTCAGCGCCGATCCTTCTGTAAAACCTGAGGATATTCTTCACGTGGGTGACGAGATCGAGGTCTTCGTTGTTCGTGTGAACGACCAGGAAGGCACTGTTCAGCTGTCCAAGAAGAAGCTGGACGGCATGAAGGTGTGGGACGATATGGCCACTTGGGTTGAGGAGAAGACCACCGTTGACGGCGTAATCACCGAAGAGAACAAGGGTGGCCTGGTTGCCACTGTTAAGGGCATTCGTGTGTTTATCCCCGCATCCCAGTCTGGCGTTGCCAAGGGTGGCAACATGTCTGAAATGGTGGGCAAGCCCGTTCAGCTGAAAATTACCGAGGTCAACCGTCCCCGTCGTCGGGTCATCGGCTCCATCCGCGCTGTTTCCTCTGAGACCCGCAAGGCCGCCTTGGAGAAGATCTGGTCTGAGATTGAGGTGGGCGCAAAGTACCACGGCGTCGTCAAGTCTTTGACTTCCTACGGCGCTTTCGTGGACATTGGCGGCGTTGACGGCATGGTTCACGTTTCCGAACTGAGTTGGAACCGGATCAAGACCCCCGCAGATGTGGTTCAGGTTGGTGATGAGATCGATGTTTACGTCATTTCCTTCGATCCTGAGAAGCACAAGATCTCTCTTGGCTACAAGACCGCTGAGATGAATCCCTGGAATCAGTTCATGACCACCTATAATGTGGGCGATGTGGTGAACGCCAAGATCGTTAAGCTCATGAACTTTGGCGCCTTCGCTGAAATCTTGCCCGGCGTTGACGGTTTGATCCACATTTCTCAGATCGCCAACAAGCGCATCGGCAAGCCTGAGGATGTTCTGGCTGAGGGTCAGGAAGTTCAGGTCAAGATCACAGAGGTGGATGCAGAGAACAAGCGGATTTCCTTGTCTATCCGTGCTCTGCTGGTTGATGAAGAAGAGGAAGAAGCTGCGGAAGAGCCTGCTGAGGCTGAGGAAGAGGTTGTTGAGGCTGAGACCGAGGCAACTGTTGAGGCTGAATAATTGTTGATACATACCGGGACCGACATCTGCCGGTCCCGGTATTTACATAGGAGGATAATTATGGTTAAACATATTGTGCTTTATACGCTGAAAGACGGCGTGGATAAGGAAATTGCCGTAAAAACCATCGCAGAATGCCTGGAACCTTTGGTTGGTGTGATTCCCGGTCTTCTTCATTTGGAAATTCGTCCTGCCTATCAGGGCCTTGATTACGCCCTTTATTCCGAGTTTGAAAGCCGCGAGGCGCTGGCTGCTTATGCTGTACACCCTGCTCATCTGAACGCCAAGGAAGTGTTTTGGAGCTGGCTGGATCAGCGGTACAGCGCAGACTATGAATTCTGAGGTATGGCTATGAAAGCGATTGTAACAGTAATAGGTAAGGATCAGGTTGGTATCATTGCCGCAGTTTGCATTAAGCTGGCGGAGTATAACGTGAATGTGCTGGATATCAGCCAGACGGTCATGCAGGGTTATTTTACGATGATGATGGTGGTGGATGTTTCCAGCTGCACGCTGCCTCTGGCGCAGCTATGCCAGGAGATGGAGCAAATGGGCAAGGAGCGTTCCTTGAATGTCCGCGTTCAGCGGGAGGATATTTTTGAGGCCATGCATCGGGTCTGAGGTGGAATATGCTGAATCAGAAAGATATTTTACAAACCCTGGATATGATCGATAAGCGCCATTTGGATATTCGCACCATTACCATGGGTATCAGCCTCTTGGATTGCTGCGATCCCGATCTGGATGCTTGCTGTGAAAAAATTTACCGTAAGATCACCACCCGGGCAAAGGATCTGGTGCGCGTCGGTGAGCAGATCGAGCAGGAATTTGGTATTCCCATTGTCAATAAGCGCATTTCCGTGACACCGATTGCGCTTGTCGCCGGCGCATGCCGCACGGACAGCTATGTGAAGATTGCCCAGACTCTGGATGCGGCGGCGAAGACCTGCGGCGTGAATTTTATCGGCGGTTTTTCTGCATTGGTGCAAAAAGGCTGTACCGATGCAGATTGGAAACTGATCCGCTCCATTCCCGAGGCGCTTGCCTGTACCGAGCGGGTCTGTTCCAGCGTTAACGTGGGCTCCACAAAGGCCGGTATCAATATGGATGCAGTGGCAGAGCTGGGCCGTATCATTAAAAAGACCGCAGAATTAACTTCGGATAATGACGGCCTTGGCTGCGCCAAGTTGGTTGTCTTTGCAAATGCAGTAGAGGATAACCCCTTTATGGCTGGCGCATTTCACGGTGTTGGCGAGTCGGAGTGTGTGATCAATGTGGGTGTTTCCGGTCCCGGCGTTGTGTATCATGCGTTGCAGAGCGTACAGGGTGAGCCCTTTGATGTGGTTGCTGAAACCATTAAAAAGACTGCCTTCCGGGTTACCCGCATGGGTCAGATCGTGGGACAGGAAGCCTCTAAGCGCCTTGGTGTACCCTTCGGCATCGTAGATCTGAGTCTTGCACCTACCCCTGCTGTGGGCGACAGCGTGGCTCGAATCCTGGAAGAAATGGGGTTGGAGGTTTGTGGCACCCATGGAACAACCGCAGCTCTTGCGCTGCTCAATGACGCGGTGAAAAAGGGCGGCGTAATGGCCAGTAACCACGTAGGCGGCCTTTCCGGCGCATTTATTTCCGTTTCTGAGGACGAGGGAATGATTGCCGCAGCTGAATGCGGAACCTTGTGCCTGGACAAGCTGGAAGCCATGACATGCGTCTGCTCCGTTGGTCTTGATATGATCGCAGTGCCCGGTGATACCGGAGCAGGAACGATTTCCGCCATTATTGCGGACGAGGCGGCCATAGGTATGGTCAATTCCAAGACGACCGCCGTGCGTATCATTCCCGCACCAGGTAAGGTAGTAGGGGAACGGGTAGAGATGGGCGGACTGCTGGGCAGCGCGCCGGTAATGCCGGTACACGATAAGAGCAGCGATGTCTTTATTGCCCGGGGCGGACGAATTCCCGCGCCGCTGCAAAGTCTGAAAAATTAAATTTCAAAAACCCTCTTGACAAAAGAGGGTTTTTGTTTTACACTATATTTAACATTTAGGTTAAATGTTAAGTGAGTAATTAAAGGAGGTAAGAACTGTGGGCTTGCAGAATACACTTCGTGCGCTGTCCGATCCCATTCGCCGTGAAATTTTGGATCTTCTAAAAACCGGCAGATTGACAGCAGGCGAGATCAGCGAGCATTTCTCGGTAACGGATGCTTCCATATCCCGGCACTTGTCCGTTCTGAAAGAGGCGGATCTGGTGCGGGACACCCGGGAGGGTAAATTCATTTATTACGAGCTGAATACATCTGTTTTGGAAGAGATTATGCTCTGGGTCCGCAATTTGAAAGGAGAGGAAAACAATGATTAAAAATCATAAGTGGAAGGCGATTATTTCTTCTGTTGTAATTTTATTGCCCATTCTATTTGGCGTAATTTTCTGGAATCAGCTTCCGGATAGTATGGTCAGCCATTGGGGTGCTGACGGCGTGGCTGACGGCATGGCAACCAAGGCGTTTATGGTGTTCGGCATGCCCCTGATTCTTTTGGCAATTCATTGGCTTATGCTTTTGCTGACCACCATGATCGAGAAGAACAGCAAGCCGCAGGGCGGGAAAATCATCACCTTGTCCTATGCTATTATTCCGGCGGCTTCTTTAATGGTTCACATTGTAATGTACAGTATTGCTCTGGGAAAAGATTGGGATTTGTTTACGCTGGTTCCGCTGTTTTTGGGTGCGATGTTTGTATGTATTGGCAACTATCTTCCCAAGACTTCCCGCAACAAAACATTTGGTATTAAGCTCCCCTGGACCTGGGGTAATGATGAGAACTGGAACCTGACGCACCGCCTGGGCGGTAAGTTGTGGTTCTGGGGCGGTTGGGTCATAATTGTTTCAGTGCTGTTTGCGGCAGAAGTTGCGGTCATTGTGATGTTTATTGTGATCCTTGCGGCGATTGTAGTACCGACCGTTTATTCTTATAGCATCTATAAAAGGCATAATGCTGAAGGTATTAAATATGAATCGGTATTGAACAAGAAAAGCGACAAGACTGCGATTCGGATCACTGCGGTAGCCGTTCCGCTGATTCTGATCGGTGTTGGCGTGCTGATGTTTACCGGCAATATCGAGGTGGAATATTCTGATGAAGATTTCCAGATCGTTGCCTCTTATATGGATGATCTGACTGTCCGCTATGATGAAGTGGATTCTGTGGAGTATCGGGAAGAATTTTCTGTGGGATTCCGGGAAATGGGCTATGCCTCTGGGCGTCTCTCCATGGGAACCTTCAAAAATGATGAATTTGGCAGGTATACTCTCTATGCCTATACACAGGGCGAGGGCGCGGTGATCCTTCGCAGCGGTGAAAAAGTGCTTGTAATCGTGGCGCAGACTGCCGTTGAAACCAAGGACATTTACGAAACCATTTTGGCAAAAATCTACAACCTTGCTTAACAATCAATAAATAAAGCAGATGCCTTGTGGCATCTGCTTTTATTTATCTTCCGGAAAGATCCACTTCCTTGCGAATCATAGAAAGGGGTGGCACAGCTTTGGGTAGCTGTACATAAAACCGCATCTGGGGCTGCTTGGGCTCCGTAATGGGCGCACCGTTTTCGTCGGTCATTTTCTCAGGAATAATAGAAAAGGGCGTTAGATCCGGCCCTACGACCTCCAAGGTATCCTCGGCGGTAAACTTGTTGTTTAAGCTGCACAGAGCAAGGCCGTTTTCATCGCAGGATTCCACTTTCGCGCAGATTTGCCATTGCCTGATATATCGTGAATGTTCCGTGTACTGACCTGGCTCGCCGTAGTAAAAGCCGGTGGAGTAGATCCGGTGAGAAACCTTTTCTACTTCATTTCGCCACACAGGATCAATTGGCCTTCCGGCGGTCAGATCGTCGATGCAGTGTCGGTATGCGCCGGTAACGATGGCAGCATAGTATGCGGACTTTGCCCGACCTTCAATTTTTATGCAGTCAATGCCCGCATCTATCAGATCTTGCAGGTGGTCGATCATGCACATGTCCTTGGAATTTAGGATATAGGTGCCTTTTTTGTCTTCATATACCGGAAAATACTCTCCGGGCCGCTTTTCTTCCATAAGGGCATATTGGTAACGGCAGGGCTGAGCGCAGGCGCCCCGGTTGGAATCCCGTCCGGTCATGTAGTTGCTGAGCAAACACCGACCGGAATAGCTGACGCACATCGCCCCGTGACCGAAGGTCTCGATTTCCAACTTTGGGTCAACCTTTTCCCGAATGGTTCTGATTTCGTCCAGCGAAAGCTCCCGGGCAAGAACCACCCGTTGCGCGCCAAGATCAAACCAGCTTTGGGCGCAGGCATAGTTTGCGATGGATTGCTGGGTGGAGATATGCCGCTGGCAATGAGGGGCATACTTACCAGCAAGGGTAAATACGCCCAGATCCGCTACGATCAGCGCATCCACACCCGCATCGTCAAGAGATTCCAGATATGTAGGGAGACTGTCAATCTCCGAATTTCTGGGCATGGTATTTACGGTTACATGGACTTTCACGCCCCGTTCGTGGGCGTAATTTACCGCCAATGGCAGTTCATCGGGGGTGAAGTTTCCGGCGAAGGAACGCATACCAAAGCTGGTTCCTGCCAGATATACTGCATCCGCGCCGTAGGCAATGGCCATTTTCAGCCGTTCCATGTCACCGGCAGGGCTTAATAACTCCAATTTTCTCATGAAATCACCGTATGCTGTTCAGGAATTGCAGGTGTTCCTGATAGGTTTTGGAGAAGTGGTGTTCGCCTGTGGACGGATTAAGCGCGTAGTAATGGTATTTGGTATCAGCGGGACTTAGCGCCGCCAGGATACTGGAAAGACCGGGGTTTGCAATTGGCGTGGGGGGCAGACCCGGATGCATATAAGTGTTATAGGGTGTGTCCGTCTCCAAATCGTCCTGCGTCAGATTGTTTTTGCCGTCCAGACCGTAGACCACAGTAGCGTCGATTTGCAGATAGGGGTAAGAGTTCTGGTTGGTAAGACGGTTGTAGATAACGGAAGAAACAGTGTAGTTCTCACCGGTGTGGGCGCTTTCTTTTTCAATCATGGATGCAATCTTGATCACGTCATATACGGTGGGCAGGTTCTCATTGATAAAGGCCTGACCGTAGCCGTTTTTGCGCATCATATTGGTAAGGCGCTCTTTCAGGGTGTTCATGTGTTTTTCAAAATCCTCACCAAGCTGATCTTCAAAACGGGCAAGCATCTTCTGGAATACGTGTTTCGGTGTAGCGTTGGTGTAGAACTCATAGGTGTCAGGGAAGAGGAAGCCTTCCAGTGTGTTTTTGTTACCCCGTTCCACACCTTCCATAAACCAGTAATCTGCAAATAAACTGGTTTTGGAGTACTCTTCCAGATCTTCAACACTGCAAACGCCTTTCTTTTCCAACAGGGCAAAAATCTGCGCGCAGGAGTAGCCTTCTGGAATGACCACCTCCACCGATTCCCGATAGGAGGATTTTTCCGTCATACCCTTGACCAGCGCATTGTAGTCAAAAAGGCTGTTCAGCTGGAACGTTCCCACACTGATCTTTTTTTCTGCATTGGAGAGGTTGGCATAGATCTTAAACAGCTGAGGATTTGCGATCAAGCCTGCGTTATAGAGCTTGTCGGTAATGGTGTCAATGTTGTCCGTTTCGGTAATGGTGATATAAATGGTCTGATCCTTTTTTCCAAAACCCAAAACATCTGTGGAGCAGCGCCACAGGAACTGACCAATGGAAACACCGATGAAAACGATGATCGCCAGCCAGATTACGGTGGAGAGCAAATGGGGAAGGCCGAATAAACCGTAGCCTTTTTTCCGCCGGGGACGTACCTTCCGGACGGGCATATCCGGATCTTGTAGTTCTTCTTCCACATTTTCGGCGTCGGCTTCGGCGGCCTCTTCCAGTTCCCGGTTGTAATCGTCCTGATATTCTTCATCGGCAGGGGACTGAATGATCAGTTCTTCCTCCACAATATTTTCTTCCGGAAATTCCTCAGCAAGTGCTTCCTGCATAATTTTCTCAAATTCCAGATCCTCGGGGCTGAGTAGACCCGCGGAAGAAACGGCATGCTCGTCAGCGCCGATCTCCTGATCCATATCGGGGCGGCTGAGGATATCATCCAGCCAGCCGGTATTTTCCATATTTTTCTCGTCCATATTGATACCTCCTGTCAGCGAAGTACGATTTGCTGCTCGATGGCAGCAGCGGCATCCGCGCCTTTTAAGGCTTCAATGAGTTTTAATCCAAAGGGAATTGCGCAGCCGGCGGATGCGCCGGTGATTACATTTCCGTCCCGGACACAGGGGACGCTTTTATCACAGTTTGCATTTCCCATTTGCGTTTCACAGCCGGGATAGCAAGTGACGTTTTTGCAATCGGTGATTCCAAGTTCGGCAAGGATGGTGGGCCCGGCGCAGATGGCCGCAAGGAATCGGTTGTTCTCATAACCAAAGCGAATGGCTTTGATGGCAGCCTCACTTGATCGGATGGAGGCAACACCGCCAAGACCGCCGGGTAGAATGAGCATTTCCATCTGATTCAGGTCCATTTTTTCGGGAGAAATGTCAGATTCTATGACGATTCCATGACCGCCACTGATATATTTTCCGTTGAGTCCCACGGTCTGCACCGGGATGCCTGCGCGGCGAAGAAGATCCAACGGCGTAATGGCTTCCGTCTCTTCAAAACCAGTACCAAGGAGCATATAAACCATAATAAATCCTCCCAATTTGCCCATTATCATCAGTTTACCCGATAATTGGCGAAACATAGCTATAATCTGATATGTTATATTATCATATTTTTTGCTGTTTGTCCACACTTCATTGAATTTTCAAAGGATTCTTGCATAATCGGGGAAATAATGGTACAATACCAAAAAATCATGTTAAAGGACGTAACATTATGCAGGAGAAACATATTACCTTCGGTGACCTGAATTTGAGTGAGCCGATGTTAAAAGCTTTGGAGAAAAAAGGCTACGGTTATCCTACCACAATCCAGGCAGAAGCAATACCCGCATTTCTTGACTGGCGTGATGTGATTGCAAAAGCGCCTACGGGCACAGGAAAGACCTTTGCGTTTGGCATTCCCATGATTGAACACGTAGATCCTGAATGTCCCGATGTACAGGGATTGATTCTTGCGCCCACCCGGGAGCTGGCCATTCAGATCGCTGACGAGCTCCGGGGCCTTCTGACCTATTTTCATGGAATCCGGGTGGCGGTGCTCTATGGCGGCGCAGGTATTGGCGGGCAGATTAAGCAGTTGGAGAAGAAACCGCAAATCGTTGTCGCCACACCCGGCCGTTTGATGGATCACTATAATCGTAAAACCGTTCGCTTGGATAAGATCCAGACCGTGGTGCTTGACGAGGCTGACCGGATGCTGGACATGGGCTTTTTCAAAGATGTGACCCGGATAATTGAGAAGATCAAAAACCGCAAGAATCTCGGCTTGTTTTCCGCAACCATTTCGCAGGAAGTAATGACAGTGTCCTGGATGTATCAGCGGGACGAGGTAGAGATCACCGTTGAGCCCCGCTCGGAAGACCGCCCGGATATTGATCAGTACAGCCTCACAGTTACGCCCCTGGAAAAGGCGGAAACTACTTTGCGCTTGATCCGTTCACAGGGCTTTGACCGGGCGATGATTTTTTGCAATACCAAGCATATGTGTCAGCGGCTTTGTGATGAATTCCAGCGCACCGGCTTGGATTGCGAATGTATTCATGGCGACATTCGCCAAAGTCAGCGGGAGAAGACAATGCAGCGCTACCGGGACGGTAAGCTTGCTGTGCTGATTGCAACGGACGTGGCATCCCGGGGCATCGATGTGGACGATGTGGATTGCGTTATCAACTATGATATTCCGGAAGAGAACGAATATTACGTGCACCGCATTGGCAGAACCGGCAGAGCAAAGCGGAAAGGAAGCGCATATTCCATCATCGGAAACTTCCCGGAGAAAGCAAAGCTGGATGAAATCGCCAAGTTCTCCAATTACGTGATTAAACCCATGGAATTTAATGAAGAAGGCAATTTGATTGAACAGGCAGTAAAACAGCCTGCACCCATAAAGAGGAAATACCGTTGAGAGGGGCGGAAAGAGGCTATCTGCTCTTATGCAGTCAGTTGGGAAATCCCGACCGAAGACCGCTGACGGTCGCCCAGTTGCGTACTCTGGCTCAGCGGGTGCGTCAAAGCGAGCAACGGAAAGAAGACCGCCAATTGGAAATTTCTGATTTGCAGTCCGTTGGCTACGGTCAAGAAATGGCTAGTCATATATTGAGCCTTTTAAAAGAGGAATCCTTGCTCGATTGGTATTTGAACCGTGCAAAGCGGGAGGAATGTGTTCCAATTAGCAGAGTCAGTGCTGGTTATCCCCAGATTTTAAATCAAAGGCTGGGGCTGGACAGCCCCGGTTGCCTCTGGACAAAGGGCAACCGAAATCTTCTGTTGACTCCAATGATTTCTTTGGTTGGCAGCCGGGAGATACGGGATGAAAATAAGGAATTTGCCCATGAAGCAGGTGTTCGTGCAGCGGAGCAAGGATATACGCTGGTATCCGGCAATGCCCGGGGCGCAGATCGCATCGCACAAAATGCCTGCCTGCAAGCCGGAGGAAAGGTGATCAGCGTTGTGGCTGATTCGCTGACAGACAAAACGCCTGCGGAAAATATACTTTACATCAGTGAGGATAGCTTTAACCTCAGCTTTTCCGCCCAGAGAGCCATCAGCCGTAATCGAATTATCCATTGCTTGGGGCAGGGGGTTCTCGTTGCCCAAAGCGCGTTACACATGGGAGGAACCTGGGACGGCACAGTGAAGAATCTGCGTAACGGCTGGAGCCCTGTATATTGCTTCCGGGACGGGAGCCCTGCATCTGTGGAACTTGATAGGTTGGGTGCATCGCTGATTGGAGTTGAAGACTTGCGTGATCTTCACGGTTTACACGGTGAATATGAGAATTTGTCCCTAGGATTATAAAGTAAAATAACAAACGCCCCATCAGAAGATGGGGCGTTTGTTGGAGCTAGTGACCTGACTCGAACAGGCGACCTTCTCATTACGAGTGAGATGCACTACCGACTGTGCTACACTAGCTTATCCAAGCTTGGTTATTATATCGATTTTTCCGGGGAATGTCAACAGCAATTTCTTTCCCGGAGAATCCCACAGACTCTTTATTGACTTATAGTTATAACGGGTGTATAATTTTGTGCATATTAAGATGCATTCCGGTAAGGAGAGAGAAAAATGCGTATCGTAGTGAAGATTGGCACTTCCACCTTGGCACATTCCACCGGCCATTTGAATATACGCCGGGTGGAGCAGCTGTGCCGCGCCATCAGTGATATTAAAAATGCAGGCCATGAGATTATTTTGGTCTCTTCCGGCGCCATCGGCATGGGTGTGGGCAAATTGGGATTAAGAAGCCGCCCTAAGGATATTCCCACCAAGCAGGCCGCTGCGGCGGTTGGTCAGTGCGAACTCATGTATACATACGATAAGCTTTTCAGCGAATATCATCATACCGTAGCGCAGCTGTTGATCACCGGCGATGATATTGCCAATCATTCCCGTCACCAGAATTTCGGCAATACCATAGATCGGCTTTTAGAGCTGGGCGCATTGCCCATCATCAATGAGAATGATACCGTTGCCACAGAAGAAATTGAAATCGGCGATAACGATACCCTGGCAGCAATCGTAGCGAAAAGTGTCGGCGCAAAGCTTTTGATTCTGCTGTCGGATATCGACGGTCTGTATACCGCTGATCCCCATAACAATCCGGACGCCAAGCTCATTAGCCGTGTAACGCATCTGGATGAAAGTGTGTTTGCCTTGGCTGGCGCCAGCGCATCGGATCAGGGCACCGGCGGCATGGTCACGAAGCTGCGCGGAGCCCAGATCTGCATGGGTTGCGGCTGTGATATGGTCATTGCCAATGGAGACGATCCCGACCGTCTGTATGCCATTTTAAATGGCGAAAATGTGGGTACAAGATTTTCGGAGAATTGATATGAATGAATTGCTTGCGGCTGCCAAGGCAGCCAGAATCCATGTAAATACTTTGTCTTCCGAGCAGAAGAATAAGGCTTTATCTGCCATGGCCGATGCTTTGGAGCATAGCCAGGATTCGATCCTTTCTGCCAATGTGTTGGATCTTGAACGGGCCAAGGGCTCGATTTCTGAGGTCATGCTGGACAGACTTCGCCTGACACCTCAGCGCATTGCCGGTATGGTCAAAGGTATCCGGGATGTGATCGAATTACCCGACCCGGTGGGTACGGTTTTGGACGAGTACACCCGTCCGGACGGTCTGCAAATCCAAAAGATTTCCGTTCCGGTAGGCGTGATCGCGATTATTTACGAGAGCCGCCCCAACGTCACCAGTGATGCAGCGGCATTGGCACTGAAAAGTGGCAATGTGTGCATTCTGCGGGGTGGTAAGGAAGCATATTCTTCCGCCCAGGCCATTGTAAGCGCCCTCAAAAAGGGACTGGTAACCGCCGGCGTTGATCCCAATGCGGTGAACCTGGTGCAGGACACCTCTCGGGCCAGCGCGGAAAAACTCATGACAGCAAATGGCTATGTGGATCTTTTAATCCCCAGAGGCGGCGCGGGCCTCATCAATGCCTGTGTACAAAAGGCGACGGTGCCCTGTATTGCCACAGGAACCGGAATTTGTCATATTTATGTGGAAAAGACAGCGGATCTTGATATGGCGGTATCGATTTTGAACAACGCCAAGACCAGCCGCCCCAGCGTCTGCAACGCAGCCGAGGTGCTTTTGGTTGATAAGGAAATTGCCACTGAGTTTCTACCCAAGGTATATCAGAAATTGGTCCTTGACCGAAACCAAAAGGGCGAAACGCCTGTTGAATTGCGGTTGGATCAATATGCTGCCGGGGTCATTGCCGGTGAATTGGTAGGGGAGTCTGACTTTGATACGGAATTTCTTGACTATATACTGGCTGTGCACTGTGTGGACGATGTAAACGAGGCGGTGTCTCATATTCGGGAACATTCCACCGGTCACAGTGAGGCGATTGTGACCCGGAGCCCGGAGGCAGAAAAGCGGTTTATCTCCGGTGTAGATTCTGCCGCGGTGTACGTAAACGCATCTACAAGGTTTACGGACGGCGGCGAGTTTGGCCTTGGCTGCGAGATGGGTATTTCTACCCAAAAGCTCCATGCCAGAGGACCTATGGGACTGCGGGAATTGACCAGTTATCAGTATGTGATCCACGGAAACGGCCACGTTCGTTAAATGAAACGGTTTTGCTGGGCATAAAAACCCTGGCAAAACCGTTTTTCCTGTAAAAATTTATCATCTGCTATTGACTTTAACAAAGTAAAGTGATAAACTGTTAAAAAACATAGGGGAGGTAACGAGGATGAATTTTCATTCTGAATCCATCGATCGGCTTTTTGATACCATATTGGGTCTTCAAACCAGGGAAGATTGCTATGCCTATTTTGCGGATCTCTGCACGGTTCGAGAATTGCAGGATATGGCGCAGCGGCTGGATGTAGCGATCATGCTCCATGAAGGTAACAGCTATCAAAAAATCGCAGAGTCTGTCGAAACCAGTACGGCAACCATTGGCCGTGTCAGCCGTTGCCTTAATTACGGTGCAGGCGGCTATCGGAGCGCCATCGCCCGACTTGGTGAGAATAAGGAGTGACAGGTATGCAGGAGCAATTATTGGGATTTCAGGAGAAGATCATTTTCTCTTTACGGGAGCTTTATAACGGATACGGCTATTGCCAGTATAAGATGAGCAAGTTTGAAGAATATGACCTGTACGCAAGAAATAAGGATTTCCTGATTTCCGACAGTATTATTACCTTTATGGACTTAAACGGCAAGCTGATGGCGCTTAAACCCGACGTCACATTGTCCATTGTCAAGAACACCGCAGATACTGCGGATACGGTTCAAAAGCTTTACTATGATGAAAATATTTACCGCGTGTCCAAGGGCATGAAGGCCTTCCGGGAAATGATGCAGGTGGGTCTTGAATGCCTTGGTGACGTGGACGATTACTGTATTCGGGAAGTGTTAACTCTGGCGGCTAAGAGTCTTTCCTGTATTTCCCGGGAAAATGTGCTCAGCATTTCCCACCTGGGTCTGCTGTCGGAGATTTTTGACGAAATGATGATTCCCAAAAGCAGCCGTCAGGCGCTGATTGCTGCGATCGGAGATCGGAACATTCCTGCATTGGAGCAGGTATGCACCGAGGCTGGTGTGGCTGATTCGGATATCTCCCTTTTAAAGGATATTATCAATGTGAAAGGACCGCTTCGCTCAGCTCTTTATCAGGTGCAAAGCCTCATTTCTAGTCGTTTCCAATGCGCACAGTTAGAGCAATTTATGACAATTGCTCAGGGTATTAACGACCCCAGCGGAGTTATGCGGTTGGATTTTTCCGTAGTGGATGATCTGCATTATTATAACGGCATTGTGTTTAAGGGCTATATTGCCGGTGTGCCCATTAGTGTTCTTTCCGGCGGCCAGTATGATAAGCTGATGCAGAAGCTGGGCCGTAAGGCATCAGCCGTTGGTTTTGCGGTATATATGGATGCGCTGGAGTATTTGCAGCAGCCTGCCCGGCGTTATGAGGTGGATGTGGTTCTGCTCTATGAGCAAAGCTCCGATCTTTCCACAGTGGAAAAACAGGCAGAGGTTCTTCGCAGTCAGGGAAACCGGGTTCTGGTGCAGAAGAATATGCCGCAGAATGTGCAGTACCGACAGGTATTGAAAATTTCGGGCAGTGAGGTGAAAGTCATTGAAAACCATGCTTAATATTGCGCTGCCCAAGGGCCGTTTGGGTGAAAAGGTCTATGCCATGTTCGCCAATGCCGGTTTTCCTTGTCCCGCCATTGAAGACCCGGGCAGAAAGTTGATCTTTGAAAATGAAGAACTGGGCATTCGCTATTTCTGGGTTAAACCCTCAGATGTGGCCATTTATGTTGAACGCGGCGCAGCAGATATCGGCGTAGCCGGAAAGGATATTTTGCTCGAGTACGAACCGGATGTGTACGAGCTGCTGGACTTGAATACCGGCAAATGCAAAATGGCAGTTGCAGGGAAAAAGGATTTTTGTGACGATACCAATAAGACATTGCGGGTTGCCACAAAATTTGCCAATATCGCCGCGCATTATTATCTTTCAAAAGGACGGGATATCGATATTATTCACCTCAATGGCTCGATTGAGCTGGCTCCTATTCTGGGCCTTTCTGATGTGATTGTGGATATCGTGGAAACGGGAAGTACCCTCCGGGAAAACAATCTGGAAGTTATAGAGACTATCGTACCCATCAGTGCAAGGCTCATTGCCAATAAAGCTTCTTATCAGTTTAAGTCCGCCATGATCGAGCAGCTGGTCAAGGAACTGGCGAACAGGACGGAGGTGCGCGCATGATTCAAATCTTTCAATACGGCGCAGTGCCCAATGAGCAGATTTTTGCCCGGGTCGAGCCGAAAGTAAATGTGGAAGCCACTGTGGCGGATATCATTCAAAATGTCCGTACCCGGGGCGACGCAGCCCTTTACGAATACTGTAAAAAATTTGACGGTGCCGATCTTACCTGTTTGCAGGTAACGCAGCAGGAGTTGGACAATGCCCTGGCAGCAGTAGAGCCGGAATTTATTGCAGTGCTTCAAAAGGCAGCGGCCAATATTCGCAAATTTCATGAAAAGCAGGTGCGCACCGGCTTTGTTATGGAGGAAGATGACGGTGTTGTCATCGGACAGAAGATCACACCGGTGGACCGGGCAGGACTTTATGTGCCCGGTGGAACAGCCTGTTACCCTTCCACGGTACTGATGGACGCAATTCCCGCAAAAATTGCCGGCTGCGGTGAAGTGGTCATGGTAACCCCGCCCAATAAAGAAGGGAAGGTTAGCAATGTGATCCTTGCGGCTGCAAAGATCGCAGGAATAGACAAGATATTTAAGGTTGGCGGCGCCCAGGCCATCGCAGCCTTGGCATATGGCACTGAGTCCATTCCCAAGGTGGATAAGATCGTGGGTCCTGGCAATGCGTTCGTTGCTGAGGCGAAAAAGCAGGTGTTCGGCAAGGTATCTATTGATATGATCGCCGGACCCAGTGAAATTATGATCGTATCTGACGGCAAGAGTAATGAAAAGCACCTGGCTGCTGACCTTCTGTCCCAGGCGGAGCACGATGTGCTGGCAAGCGCAGTGCTCGTTACCGATTCCATGGATTTGGCACTTGCTGTGCAGCAGGAATTGGAGGTACAGATTCCCCAGCTTTTGCGGCAGAATATTGCCCGGGAATCCATAGACCGTAACGGCAAGATCATTGTCGCCGGGGATCTGGAACAGGCATTGGAAATTGCAAATGTGATCGCACCGGAGCATTTGGAGCTTTGCGTAGACGAACCTTTTGTCTATCTTGACAAGGTGCGTCATGCCGGTTCGGTATTTATGGGCAGAAATTGCCCGGAAGCCTTGGGCGATTACCTGGCGGGGCCCAACCATACATTGCCCACCAGCGGCACGGCAAAATTTTCCAGTCCGCTCTCAGTGGATGATTTCATTAAGAAGACTCAGTTTACTTACTATACCCGGGAAGCCCTTGCAAAGGTTGCAAAGGATGTTTCCTACTTTGCCACCGCGGAAGGGCTGACTGCCCATGCAAGAAGTGCGGTAATTCGAACAGAGGAGAATTGATTATGAGCCGCTTTTTCAGCGAGAAATATAAAAATTTAGTGCCCTATGTGCCTGGTGAGCAGCCGAAGGATAAACGCTATATTAAACTCAATACCAATGAGTCGCCCTTTCCGCCGTCAGAGAAGGCACTTCGCTATGCAGCGGAAGCTGCCAAGACCATGCAGCTTTACTCCGACCCTGAATGCAGAGCCCTTACCCGGTGTGCGGCAGAGCGCTTTGGTGTGGATATGGACGAAATTATTTTCTCCAACGGCTCTGATGAGATTTTAAACTTTGCGTTCATGGCTTTTTGTGATAAAAATGCAGGCGTTGCATTCCCGGATATTACATACGGCTTTTATGCAGTCTACGCGGATTTTAACGGTGTCGATGCCCAGGTTATTCCCTTAAAGGATGATTTTACGATTGACATTTCGGATTATTTGGGAATCAATAAAACCATCTTTATTGCCAACCCCAATGCCCCCACCGGCCTGTACCTTTCCCTGAGTGACATTGAGAGAATTGTCAAAAGCAATCCCAATAACGTGGTGGTTATCGACGAGGCGTATGTGGATTTTGGCGGCGAAACGGCTGTTCCGCTGATTCATAAGTACGATAACCTGCTGGTGATCCAGACCTTTTCCAAGTCTCGCTCCATGGCAGGCGGTCGTTTGGGTCTTGCCATTGGCGCCAAGGACTTAATTAAGGATTTAAATGCCATTAAGTTCTCCACCAATCCCTTTAATATCAATGCCATGACCATGGCGGCCGGCATCGGCGCATTGGAAGATGATGCATATTTCCGGGATAATTGCCGGAAAATCATCGAAAACCGCCAGTGGACTACGGACAAGTTAAGAGACCTTGGCTTTGTTGTGGTGGATTCCATGACTAATTTTGTCCTCGCCAAGCATAAAGATCTGGATGGAAAGGCTCTTTACCTGGCCTTAAAGGACAAGGGGATTCTGGTGCGCCATTTCCACACCCCGAGGCTGAAAGACTATAACCGCATCACCATCGGAAGCAAAGCTGAGATGGAGGCGTTTATCAGCGCAATCCAGGAAATCTTGGAGGAAGGCTTATGAGAACAGCGATGATTACCCGCAAAACTGCGGAGACAGATATTTCACTTTCTTTGAATCTGGACGGCACCGGAAAATCCAATATTGAAACCGGATGCGGCTTCTTGGATCACATGCTGACCCTTTTCTCCAAGCACGGAAGATTCGATCTGGATCTTCGCTGCGTGGGAGATACCAACGTGGACGATCACCACACTGTGGAGGATGTGGGAATCGTGCTGGGTCAGGCCTTTCAGACTGCGGTTGGGGATAAAAAGGGTATTAACCGCTATGGCGATAAAATCCTTCCTATGGACGAAGCATTGATTTTGTGCGCGACAGACCTGTCCGGCAGGGGATATCTGGGATTTGATATGCAGATCCCCAGCCAGAAAGTGGGCACATTCGATACGGAACTGGTGGAAGAATTCTTCCTGGGTTTTATCCGCAACGCCGAGTGTACACTGCATATTTGTCAGCTGGCGGGAAGTAATTCTCACCATATCATTGAGGGAGCGTTCAAGGCCTTTGGCCGGGTGCTCCGGGAAGCCGTTGCCATTGATCCCACGGCAGCGGGCGAAGTTCCTTCCACAAAGGGAGTGCTGTAATGATTGCAATCATTGACTACGGAGTCGGGAATTTATATTCCCTTTACTGTTCCTTTGGCGCCATTGGGCAGGAGGTAATTGTTACTGCTGATCCCCAGGTGATTCGCAGGACGGATAAGCTGATCCTGCCCGGAGTCGGCGC
>JAZNFY010000066.1:0-15768 GCA_045589195.1 Faecousia sp.
AAGGATATTCAGTACGCCATTGACGCCCTGGGTCTTGACGATGATATGCTGGTCATCGCCGGGGATAATGTGCTGGATTTTAGGCTGACCAAGTTTATCGCTTATGCCCGGCAGAAGAAAACCTCCTGCGTCAAGCGGTATTTTGAGCCGGAGCAGAAAAAGCTCTTAAAAAGCGGTGTGGTCACCGTGGACGGGGACGATAGAGTTTTGAAAATGACGGAAAAATCCCCAAATCCGGAGACAAATTGGTGCTGCCCGCCCTTTTATTATTATAAGAAAAACGATGCCAAGCTGGTGCAAAAGGGCATCGATTCCGGCTGCGGAACGGACGCCCCGGGAAGCTTCATTGCCTGGCTTTGCACCCAGACTGCCGTCCATGCTATGGAAATGCCCGGCAAGCGCTACGACATTGGCAATCTGCAAAGCTATGAGCAGGTAAAATCAGAGTATCAGGGTATCACAAAGTAAGTTTTTGAGAAGAGGTCGCCATGGATCAGGGAACCATTCAAATATTTTTCTCTTTGCTGCGTTCCGGGTTGCATGGCACGGAGCAAAATGTAGGGGAGCTTTCCCCGGAGCAGCGCGCTGAGGTGATGAAGCTTGCCAAACGGCACGATTTGACGCACCTTGCGGCACTGGGATTGAATAAAAGCGCGGCGGAGAACAAAAAGATTATGTTAACCACCGCCTACCGGCAGGAGCAGCAGAAGGTTGTCCTTGACCAGGTGTGCGCAGCATTGGAAAAAGCGGAAATTCCCTTTCTTCCGCTGAAAGGCTCGGTGATCCGAGCCCTTTACCCGGAGCCCTGGATGCGCACCAGCTGCGACGTGGATGTGCTGGTTCGCAAGGAGGATCTGGAACATGCTGTTTCCTGCCTGAAAGAGCAGTTGCAGTACACGGAAAAAGGCCGGGAAACCCACGATGTTACCTTTGTGGCCCAAAACGGGGTGTATGTGGAGCTGCATTTTGACCTGGTGGAGGAGGGTCGCGCCAATAATGCGATCCAGATCCTGGGGGATGTTTGGAATCATGTGACGTCCCGTCCGGACAAAGAATACTGGCAGGAAATGTCTGACCCCTATTTTTATTTTTATCACATCGCCCACATGGCAAAGCATTTTGAAACCGGCGGCTGCGGCGTACGTCCTTTCATGGATCTTTGGATTTTGGATCGGAATGCGGCGGAGCGTTATGTAAACCGAAATGCGCTTCTTGAAAAGGGCGGTCTGCTTCGATTTGCAAATGCCTGCCGGAAGCTGAGTCGGGTCTGGTTTGACGGGGAAGCTCATGATGACCTGTCCCGAAAAACGGAGGAATTTATACTCCGGGGCGGCGCTTTCGGCTCTGTTGGCAACCTGGTTGCTCTGCAACAAAAGCGCCGGGGCGGACGTTTTGGCTATTTTCTGTCCAGGGTGTTCATTCCATATTCCAAGCTGAAACGTTACTACCCCGTTTTGGAAAAGCATTGGTATCTTGCGCCTGTGATGCACGTTCGCCGGTGGCTGTGGCTGCTGAACCCGGACACGGCAAAACGGGCAAAAAATGAAATTATCCTGAACAGTAAAGTGGAAAAACAAACAGCAAATGAGATGGAAAACTTCCTTAACGACATTGGCCTGTGATTCAATAGAGAAACAAAACAGGAGGCAGAAAATGAGAGTTTTGGTTACCGGCGGTGCCGGATATATCGGCAGTCATACCTGTGTGGAGTTGATTGCTGCGGGGCATGAGCCTATTGTGGTGGATAATTTGTGCAATTCCAACCGGGAAAGCTTATACCGGGTGGAAAA
Source organism: Faecousia sp. (assembly GCA_045589195.1). Lineage (GTDB taxonomy): Bacteria > Bacillota > Clostridia > Oscillospirales > Oscillospiraceae > Faecousia. Next base: position 1,791 of record JAZNFY010000066.1, read on the forward strand.
AATCACCGGGAAAGAAGTTCCGTTTTATCAAGCGGATGTGCGGGATGAAACTGCGCTGGACCGGATTTTTACGGAACATGAGATCGGCTGCGTGATTCACTTTGCCGGCTTGAAGGCGGTTGGCGAATCGGTGCAAAAGCCCCTTTGGTATTATGAAAATAACTTGTGCTCCACCATGACCCTTTGCCGGGTGATGGAAAAGCACAATGTGAAAAAAATCGTATTTTCTTCTTCCGCTACCGTATATTCCGGAGATAATACCATGCCTCTGTCGGAAGCTTCCAAGACCGGAAACTGTACCAATCCTTACGGTTGGACCAAGTTTATGGGCGAGCAGATCCTGCGGGATCTGACGGTAGCAGATAAAGAGTGGTCGGTGGTACTTCTTCGGTATTTCAACCCGGTGGGGGCCCATGAAAGTGGCCTCATCGGTGAGCACCCCAACGGCATTCCCAATAATTTGATGCCCATTATTTCCCAGACGGCGGTGGGCAAGCGCCACCATTTGAATGTGTTCGGCAATGACTATCCCACCCACGACGGCACCGGAGTCCGGGATTATATCCACGTGGTGGATTTGGCCAAGGGCCACGTGGCGGCCATCGATTATCTGATGCAGAATCCCGGCGAAAGCGTGTTTAATCTGGGTACGGGTACCGGCTATTCGGTGCTGGATATGGTCAAGGCTTTTGAGTCGGCCAACGGCGTTGCCGTTCCTTATGAGATCGCGCCCCCGCGGGCCGGAGACGTGGCGGTGTGCTATGCAGACCCGGTCAAGAGCGCCCGGGAACTGGGTTGGGTGGCGCGCCTGAATCAGCAGGATATGTGCCGGGATACCTGGAACTGGCAGAGCAAAAATCCCAATGGCTACGATAAAAATTAAAAAAGAGGTATAAAATTATGGCAGATTATAAGGCTTATCAGCCCAAAGAAACTTCCCGGAAGCGGGAGGACATTGAGTGGAGCATTTCTTACTCGTTTAATGCCACGGATAAGAGTAACCCCCGGGTTTTGCTTATTGGTGACTCCATTTGCAACGATTATCAGCGCCACGCCCGGGTGTTTTTGGAAGACACCTGCAATGTTAGCTTTTGGGCATCTTCCAAATGCGTTACCGATCCGGATTACTTCCGGGAGCTGAACTTCATTTTGGACACTTATGATTATGATGTAATCACCTTCAATAACGGCCTGCACAGCTTGAACACCAACCGGGAAGAATGGAAGGTGGCATATCGTTCCGCAGTGAAATTCGTGCAGGAAAAGACCAAAGCGCCTGTTTTTCTGGTGCTGAGCACGCCGCTGAAAGTGCCGGAATTGACGGCGCTCAGCAAGGAACTGAACGGCTATACACAGGAAATTGCCGAGGAAATGCATTTACCGGTGATTGACCTGTTTTCCCTTATGGATCCTCTGGACAGAGAGGAGCATTGGCGGGACAGCCATCATTTCAGGGAGCCTGCCATCGAAATGCAGGGCAAGTGTATCTCCGAGCATGTGAAAGCGGCTTTGGGACAGCGGGCTGCCAATGTGGGTCATGCGGCCACTGCCACCGGCCCTGATGGCGCGATTGACTGAGATAAAAAAACACACCTCTCGCGAGGTGTGTTTTTTGTTATATCATTCTGTCCGCAGAGCGACCACCGGATCTTTTTTGGCGGCGCTGCGGGAGGGAATAATGCCCGCAAATACCGTCAGCAGCATGCTGATTCCAACCAGAATTGCTGCAACGGATACAGGCAGATATGCTCTGAGTGCGGCGATATCTGTCAGCGCGAAGATGATGGCGTTGATGGGGATACACAGCAGGTACGTCATCAACACACCGGTAAGTCCCGAGGCGAAGCCGATGATCACCGTTTCTGCCACGAACATACTGGAAACATTTCGCTTGGATGCGCCGATGGCCCGGAGGATACCGATTTCCTTGGTGCGTTCCTGCACGGAGATCAGCGTGATCACGCCGATCATGATGGAGGAAACCACCAGAGAAATGGCCACAAACGCAATCAAAACGTAGGTCACCGCATTGATGATCGAGGTAATGGAGGACATCATCAGTCCCATATAATCCGTATAGCGGATCTGAGAAAGCTCGTCTTTACCGGCGTTGTATTGGGCGATCACCGCCTCAATATCGTCCTTGCTTTCAAAGGTGGTGGCGAACAAGTTGATGGCAGCCGGGTCGTTTAAGTCCAGACATCCCAGCGTGATGAGATTTTCTTCGTATGTGGACTCGGAGAAGGTGAGGATCTCTTCATAGTAAAGAGCGCATTGCTCGGTGGTGAGGGTTGCCATTTCTCCGGTCAGCATGGCCACCAGCTGTTGGGAGGTAAAGCTGCTCATCTGGGCCTTTACCTGGGCTGCATATTGCATTTTCATGCCTTGCGCCACAATTTCCTTGAACAGCTCGGACAGCTCCTGCTCTTCCATTTCTTCCAGGTAAGCCAGAATCTTATTTTCGTCCATACCGGTTTGCTCGGCCAGTACATCCCGCAGGGTCTGCTCCATCTGCTCCCGGGAAGTGTTGGCCATGGTCTGGTTTACCATGGCATCCAGCTGCTCCTGGGAAGGAATGGATTTCATGCGGATATAGGCGTCGGCTTTGCCGTTCAGATCCAAGCTGTCGATGTGCGCCCGGAACGCGGTTTCCTTGTCCGCGTCACTGATGCTGCCGGTGCTTTCCTTAAAGGGCAGGCCGGTGAAAATATCCACCGTGGGGCTTGCTTGCTGCGCAAGCACAGCCTGGGAAGTTCCCGCCTGGGTGATGATGAATTTGGTCAGCGCGCTGGTGTAACCGATAGAGCCGGAAAGCATGGCGGAAACCGCATCCTCACTGGGGCGGATGATACCGGTGACTTTCAGCTCCGTACCTCTGGTGTACAGGTAGCGCAGACCGGCGTCGGAGTTGCGAAGGTCGGTGTAAGTGCCGGAAATTTCATCGTAGGTAAAACATTCCGAGGGAAGCACCGTCCGGAAGGTCATGCTGAGAATTTCCTCGTAAGACCACCGGGATGTATCCACATCCAGAGGGGTTTTGTCCGCCGCGGCCTTTAAGATGGCATCAATTTCTTCCTGGGATTTCAGACCCAGCGCATACAATGTCATATCATCCAGCTCGTTATTTTCGTCTACCACGAGCACCACTTCGTTATAATTGCTGGGCCAGCGGCCATCCAGCAGCTCGTATTGCTTTTTCAGCAGTGGGCTGATCATATCGCCGTTATCACCCGGGAGCATTTCCTGCCACAGATTCATTGTGCCCGCGCCGGCGCCGGAGGACATCATGGTGTAGAAGGGGTTGCTCTGGGCCATATCCTTCATGTTCTCCATGGAGTCCGGGTCCATACCCATAAATTCGCCCATGATCTTTTGCATCAGGGCGGTGGTGTCGGAGGCAATGATGTTGCCGTCGCTGTCCTTGGTGTAGATCACCGGGGTCAGATTGTAGGAATACTGAACGCCGGAAACCGCCTGGAACAGGGGGCTGTTGGGGTCTTTTCGCTGGGCCTCGATATAGTCCTTGAACTTGGCCAGATCATTTTCTGTGGTGTCCAGGTTGTTGATGGCATTGATGATCTCGTAGATGGCAGGTTTGGAGTATACCGCATCCTTGTCATGGTCGTGTGCCGATTGGGCGCTTTCCATAAACACCTTCATCAGCGAGCTCATGTCCACGTGGCTGGCCTGAATGGTCAGGGGGTAGGAAGAAAGGGTATCTTCCTGTAAAATGTTAATATAGGTGGTCATGCCCTGAGACACCGCGTAGATCAGTGCGATGCCGATGATACCGATGGAGCCGGCAAAGCTGGTCAGCGTGGACCGGCCTTTTTTAGAAAGCAGATTTTTCAGACTGAGACCAAAGGCGGTAAAAAGCGACATGGAGGGCTTGCGTTCTTTTTTGGACTTGCCGGTGGCAGGGGGTTCGGGTACAACCAGCTCTTCTTCTGCGGGAGGCGCAGAATCGTCAGTGATCCGTCCGTCCAGCATTTTGATGATCCGGGTAGAATATTCCCTGGCAAGGTCGGGGTTGTGGGTGACCATGATCACCAGCCGGTCCTTCGCCACTTCTTTCAGAAGTTCCATCACCTGCACGCTGGTTTCCGTATCCAGCGCGCCGGTGGGCTCGTCCGCCAGAATGATCTCCGGATTGTTCACCAGCCCGCGGGCGATGGCCACCCGCTGCATCTGACCGCCGGAAAGCTGACTGGGCTTTTTCTTGATTTGATCACCAAGCCCCACTTCTTCCAGTACAGCAATGGCCCGTTTTCGGCGCTGGGACTTGGAAACACCGGACAGAGTCAGCGCCAATTCCACATTTTGCAGTACCGTTTGGTGGGGAATCAGATTGTAGCTTTGGAACACAAAGCCCACAGAATGATTCCGGTAGGCATCCCAGTCCCGATCCTTAAAATGTCGGGTGGAGCGGCCGTTGATGATGAGGTCGCCGGAGGTGTATTGGTCGAGACCGCCTATGATATTGAGCATGGTGGTTTTTCCGCAGCCGGAGGGACCTAAAATAGAAACGAACTCATTTCTCCGAAATCTTAGGTCAATGCCCCGAAGCGCCTCCACCGTACCGGCGCCGGCGGGGTAGATTTTATGGATTTGTTTCAGTTCTAGCAATTTAACATTTCCTTTCTTGCGAAGCAGGTTGATACTGATTTTTCTGCTGACAGTATAATACAAATATTCGTCCAGCGCAACCGATTCCCCGGCGAAAAAGGGGCGTCACTTCACAGTTTACCCGCATTTTGGAAGGAATTTACAGAAAGTTTACAGGAATTTCATACTTCTCCGGGAAGGCGGCGAACAGAACCGGCGCAACAATGAATAACGGAATGTTTTTCTTATACCATGTGCACAAAAACACAAAGAGCCTCTTGTGAACAATACACAAATTGCGAACATGTGTCTTTGTAACAGAAAAATGTCTCAAAATAGCACTTTACATTTGCTTTTTTGAATGATATAATGCAAATGTTAAGGAAATATTAAGCACGCGTTTAAAAAAGGAAGGGATATATATGAAGAATGTGCACGAAAACACACAGGGAGCAAGCTGGATGCGTCGCGTCATCGCGGCGCTTTTAGTCTTCTCTATGGTCGTAATTCCTGTCCAGTTCCTGGACAGCGCTGCGGCTGCGGAGCAGGAGCTCTCCAAGACTTACCCTCCCAACTACTTGGTGGATGATTTTACAAGCACCCAGTATTTGGACGGTGTCAAGTATCAGTATGCTACAAATACCTACGAAAACTACTTAACCGAAGAAGGTGTTTACAGTACATATGTGACCGGTGGCACCAAAAATATGTTGGAGCTGAAAACTGTCGGCGCCAACGGTTCCAACCCCTCTGCTTCCTGGACCAACTATACCGTGGAAGCGGATGTACAGCGTGACGGCGGCTTGACCACCGCTGACCGGGTGTACCTGATCGGCCGTAAGAGCACAGCAGGCTACTATGCCATGATGTGGTGCGGCAATAACTTCACCCTGTGGAAAGTGGATCAGGACGGCTTCGAGACCCGCCTTGCTGACAAGGGCTCTGGAATCGGCAACCGTGATTTCCAGGGATGGGCTCATATCAAGATGACCTTCCGTGGAAATAAGATCTCGATTATTCTGACCGGCAACAAGGAAGACGGTACTCCTGTGGAAACCGTCCACGAGTTTACGGACAATACCTATACCAAGGGCGGCGTCGGTCTGTGGACAGTTCGCGCCACCAGCACCGGCGAAAACTGGACCGGCCGTTATAAGAATTTCAAGGTTACGCTGGAAAATGGCACCGTTGCCTATTCCGGTCCTTTTGACCTGAAAAATTCCCGTACCATCAACGGTGTGGAGTGCTCCTGGGTTGAGAAGCTGGGCGATGTGAAGAACAATTTCTCCGACACCGGCGGCCAGTTTGTCATCAACTCCGGTCCTGCTGATGGCGAAAAGGACGAGAATGGCCGTGGCGGCTGGTACGACAGCTATGTTCTTTTGTCTGCGGAGTCCTATAACCCCGTGACCAAGAAGAATGTGGACCTGTCCCAGTCCTGGGAGAACTATTCTGTGGAAGCGGATGTTACCCGTCTGCTCACCAGCGAGAACCCCATGGCGGGCATCGTGGGTCGTGTGACCAGCGGACCCAATGCGTCGAGTGTTAAGTCTTATTATCTGTTCGCGTCCAAGAAGGACAGAATGATCCTTTATAAGGTCTATATCAATGCCGAAGGTAAGCGCGTCAGCTCCCTTTTGAAGCAAGGCGGTGGCGACGGCCCCAGAGGTGAAGTAAATCGTTTGAAGATGGAGTTTGTGGACAATGTGATCCGCTGCTATGTCAACGATAAGCTGGTCTACGAATATGTGGATGATGGCTTCTACGGCGAGCCTTTGACCAACGGCACCGCCGGTATGTATATGCAGAGCCGTGGCTGGGCATCCTCTTTCGATAACTTCCAGGTTACCCAGCAGGGTGATACCACTTCCTTCTTTGATGATTTCTCCGACAGACGGTTCTTCGACGGTGTCATTTACCAGATGGCTTCCACCGAAGATCCCACCAAGGAGGACGTGACCTACAACTGGACCACCAATCATCCCATCAAGTTTGAAGACGGCGCGTTCAAGGTCACCACCGCTGCCAATATGAAGCAGTGGTCCTTCTTAAACGGCGTGTCTGAAAATGGCGTTGACGTGGGCGCCGCGTGGGAAAATTATACCGTGGAGGCGGATATCCGCCGGGACGGTGAGACTTTGACCACCAGCGACCGGATTTACATTTTGGGCAAGGTCAACGGCGAAGGCTTCTATGCGCTGGAATATAACGGCGAGCTGAGCTTCCGTACCTATGGCACGGATTATAATGAAAAGAAGCCGGCTTTTGAAAGACCTTTGAACAGGGGCGGCGTTACCGGCCAGGCTTATAGGGGCTGGCTTCATGTAAAAATGACCTTCCGCTATGAAGTGATTACCATCAGTGCCTCCGCTGAAATCGATGGCGAGGAAAAATCGGTCACCTATGAAATTCCCAATAATAAGTTTGAACGAAAGTTCACGACTGGTGGCATCGGCTTCGGCATTGAGCGGGGTACCGGCAACGATTGGGACGCTTACATTAAAAACATCAAGGTCACCCTGGACAATGGTGATGTAGTTTATACCGATCCGTTTACTCCTGCGGCTTATGACGAAGCAACCCCCGCTACTTATAGCTGGAACAAGAAGCCCGACGGCGACGCCAAGATCGTCATGGAAGATAGCGTGGTCAAGTTCAAGACCGCGGTGCAGGATAAGCGGTATTCCCATGCGTTCCTGCAGGGCGTAAATGAGGACGGCGAAAATGTCTTCGACATTTGGAATGACTATACTGTAGAAGTGGATATGAAGCGGGAAGCCGCTTCGGAAGAAGTCAGGCTGTTCCTGCTGGGCAGAGTCAATCCCGATGGCAGCTATTATGCGGTAGCCTATAACGGCAACAACCTGGATTTGTGGCGCTATTGGTATGACGAAGAGGGTAAGCTGGCCAACGCCAGATTGGTAGCTGGAGCTACCAGCGCGGCAGGCGGCAGAGATTATGACGGTTGGATCCATGTTTGGCTGACCTTTGAGGGTAACACCATTAGCTTCGGCTGCTCCCACAATGCTACTTCCTCCGGCAGCAAGTATGAAAGCCCGAAGTATGTCTATATTCAGGAATCAAGCAGCGTACCGTACCTGACCAAGGGCGGCGTGGGCCTGCGGGCAGACAGCTATTATACAGACCTTGGTCCGGATAAAACCGCAAACACCGGTGACGAAGACGGTCCGATGATTGGTTGGTTCGATAACCTGAAGGTCACTCTGCCCAACTGCACTGTGGCTTACGAGGATAAGTTCGATACCGTTCCTGCCGACAAGCGCGAGGACGTGACCTACAAGTGGAATGTCCAGGCCGGTGCAGGCAATACTGCCGGTGCAGACAACGGCGTTTATAAGAGCGTCATGAAGCCCGGCGTTCCCAACCTGGCTATTTTGGAAGGCAAGGCCGGCACCAAGGTTGCCGGTGAGTCCTGGGGTAACTATTTTGTGGAGATGGATTTGAAGCGTCTGGAAGCAACCTCTTCCAATGACGTGATCTATGTCATGGCCCGTATGGGCAATCAGGGCGGCTATGCTCTGCGTTTCGCAGGCGATAAGGCTGCACTGGGTACCATGACTGCCGCAGGCGCGTTCACTTCTCTGGTGGAGAAGGATACCAACCTGGGCGACGCCACCTACGGCGACCAGGTTCATGTAGAGATCTCTTTGCTTGGCAAGGCGATCGTTGCCAAGGTCTCCGGCTATGATGCCTCCGGCACTTTGCAGGAAACCGAGCTTGCCATTACCAACGATAAATTTGCTTACGGCACCATTGGTCTGCTGACCACCGGTACCGCCGAATGGACTGCCTGGATGGATAACATGAAGGTCACCCTGGTGGACGGCACCGTGGTTTATGACGATCCCGTCAACAGCCCCATGGCCGCATACACCACTTACAAGTGGGATGAAACGCTGGGAAGCTTCACATTGAGCGGTACGACCTATGGCGCTACCGGCAGTGTAGTCAATGGGGTGTATCAGTTTAACAGCGAAAACAGCCGTATCACCAATACTGCGATCCTTACCGGCGGCGAAAGCTGGAAAAATTACACCTTTGGTTCCTTCATTATGAAGGAGACCACCTACGCTGCAAAATATGCCGGCCTGATCGGCCGAGCCAACCCGGTGTACGGCGCCAACGGCGAGCTATTGGGCTACACATATTATTACGCCGGTACCAGCGCCAATAACTCCGGCGGCGTGAAATTCTATAAGCAGGTTTATAACCCCACCAAAAATAAGTTTGAGGTTATTGAAATCGGTTCCTTTTCCAATGTCGCCGGTTCCAAGCTGAATACCGGCGTATGGCGTTATATGGAGATGGAGTTTGTGGGCGCTAAGATCACCCTCCGGGTGTATGCTGTGGATGAAAACGGCAACAAGGGCGCTTTGGGCGGCGAGTTTACAGCTACCGATCCCGGCACCAAGACCGATTCCAGCGGAAATGTGTCCGCTGTATACACCAGCGGCACGGTTGGCTTGATCGATATGGGCGTATCCGCAAATAACGCAGCGGTTATTTCCTATAAGAATCCTGTTGTGACCCTGTCCGACGGTACCGTGGCCTTCGCAGAAGACTTCTCTGACACCACCGATTACTTCGCCGGCGCAGAGTATCGTCCCGCAGCGCCCGAAGGCGGTTATGACAACGCCTTTGACGCCGATGGTCTGACTGTCACCAAGGGTTACTATTCCAAGGAAGATGCTGCTCTTTATGACACCGCTTTCGATGCCGACGGCATGACTCTGGAAAATGCTTATCTGCCCCCGCTGGATACCAAGGCTCCCAATAATGCCTTCTATCCCGAAGGCAGAGTGATTGAGGGTGCGTATACTGTTCCTTTGATCAATAACTGGACGGTTGCCGACGGCAACATTTACAAGACCGGTACTGATGCGTATCCCTGGGTCATCCAGCAGACTTACGGTGAAAAAGACTTCGCCCGTGAGTGGGATAATTACAGCGCCGAAGTGGACTTTATGCTCACCGGATCTGAATCCCGGGCTGCTTTGGTGTTTAACTACACCGACGCGGGTTACTACTATGTACTCTTCGATGGCAGCAAGATGTATCTGCACCACAGCGAGTCTGAGGCAGCCTTGCTGACCAAGAATGCAGCTATGGCGCTGAACATCTGGCAGTTCGTCAAGGTGGAAGTGGAAGGCAAGGCCGTTGACATCTATGTAAACGGCAGCTTGTTGGCCACCTATACGCTGCAAACCGCCACCGGCGGCACTGCCGGCCTGCGCGCCGTGAGCAATGTACGTTTTGACAACCTGGCTATTTACCCCAACCAGTCCGCAGGTTTGCGGAAATTCACCAGCTATAAGTTTAACGGCGACAGCGCCCAGGCGCTGACCTCCGTGTGGAACTTTGATAACGTTGCCAACTGGTCTGTGGGAGACCGGACCATGACCTACACCGCCTCCGGCGTGGGCAAGGCACAGCTGCGCGTGAAGAACCCCATTACCAATTATTTCGCAGAAGTCAGTGCGATGCCCACCAGCGACAAGGCAGTTTTCGGCGTGCAGGGCAGAGCCAATGGAAGCAGCGGTTACGTTCTGTCTGTGGATATGGCCAAGGGCATCACCCTGACCCGCAATGGCAAGCAGATCGCCTCCATTTCTAAGGAAGCACTGTATATCAAGGGTATTAAGCTCCTGCCCAATCAGGAGTACACCCTGCGTCTGGAAATGTATGGCGGCAGCATCCGCGGTTTCCTGAACGGTGACCGGGTGGTCGTGGCGAAGGACAGCAGTCCTCTGCCTTCCGGCGTTGCGGGCCTCACCGCTTCCAAGGATGTGAAGCTGCATGCGCTGACGATTGGCGAGACCTATAAGGATACCGTTCTGAAGATCGTGGATCAGAACGGCAAAGAGGTCAAGAATTTCCAGGTCAATGTAGGTAAGGTGCCTGACATTAAGAATTTGTATCTGGTGGCAGACAAGGGTGACGGCAACCCTGTCAAGGTTGAACTGGATATGATCCTGGACGACAGCAAGTTCGATAAGAATGCCAAGGGCACCGTCACCTTCCCTGTGGAGTTTGACGGCTCGGTGATCAACTTCACCTATAAGGTGGTTGAGCGCTCCGACTACATTAAGAAACTGAATAAGGACATTGAGGCGCTGAGCGTGGAAACCGTCACCGAGGAGCAGTATAAGGATGTCTACAACCGCTTTAATGACCTTTCTGCTGTGGAAAAGACCGGTATTACCGAGACCAACCAGGCCAAGCTGAAAGAGCTGCGCCATGCGGTTCTTGTAAAGCTGCACCCCATGCTGGCCGACTACCAGGTGGTCTATGACCAGAGCTTTGATACCGAAGCAGTCATGGACGACTTTATCCTCGGCAGATGGGAAAACGGTACCAGAAATACTGGCGACTGGTACGTGGAAAACGGTAAGCTCTACCAGTACTTTGAAGACGAATCAGTTCGCGACATGAGCTCCGAGTGCCAGGCCAAGCTGAACCGGCATATTAAGCCCGCCATGATCTCTGTGGATGTTCAGGTGCAGGGCACCCTCACCTGGTTCGGCATCACTCTGAACCGGGACGATATGGATAACCATCGTGTTTATTTCATGGTTTCCGATAAGACCACCGGTTATGGCGGCAACCGGATCCGCTTCTACGGTCACGGCAGTACCACCAGCTACGTGGAAGATAAGGTAGAAAAGTGGTTTAAAGAAGGAGACTGGATCAACCTGAAGATGATCTTCAGCGGCGACTATGTCCGTTGCTATGTCAACGGCGAGTTGTATCTGGAAGCCCAGCAGAAGCCGTCCATGGGCTATGATTATATCACCACCCAGGGCGCCATCGGCCTTTACTCTGCAGAAGGCTACCACGCCTTCGATAACCTGCTGGTTTACGGTGAAGAGGTTCCGTACGAGAAGTTTGATAAGATCAACGAAGATCTGCCGGCAACCAGCTGGTCCGATGACTTCCAGGGCGAGAAGAACAATGTTGGTAAGGATCCCAGCCACTGGCTCGAGAATAATATCAACGAGAAGTGGGTTGTGAAGTCCAGCGGCAGCAATGTGTTCTACGGCTCCAAGGGCAATACCGAGACTGCTTCCAATACTTGGCTGCACACCTTGGAGACCAACGTGGATTACTCTGCGCAGCTGCGGATCTCCAAGGCCGGTCAGTATCCCATCTTGGGTCTGACTGCCCGTATGATCATGATGGATTCCTATATCCAGGCAGGTTACGACCTGTACCTGAAAAAGTGGTTCGTCAAGTACCAGGCCTTTGCGAATGTCGATCCCGTTACCATCTATGCCGATAAGCAGGATACTGCGGTAGATTTCTCTAACTGGGTCACTGTTCGGTTGAAAGTTGTCGGTTCCGTTCTGGAACTGTACAAAGGCAACCAGCTGATGATGACAGCAGACGTTACCAATAAACCCGGCCCCGGTCGTGTGGGCGTGTTTGCCGAGCGGTGCGACGTGGATGTTGATAATGTGAAGCTGGAACTGCTCAGCGGTCAGAGTCATGTGCAGGACGGCGTCTTGCAGTACAATCTGCTCTACTCCAACGGCATTACCGCTTCTATGACACCGGTTACACAGCTTCATGACGGTGCGCTGATGTTCTCCGCTTCCGGTCGCTACATCTCCACGGACAACGGCAAGACCTTTGAACTGAATGTAGATCCCAAGTACAACGGCATTATAGCCGACAATGGAACGGTGCTGCACAACGGCAACTACGTCTACATCACAATGAACAGTTATACGACGGAAAACAACAAGAATTATAACATTCCCCAGGCTCATGTGGGCGTCTTGCAGCCCGACGGCAGCTATCTGTTTGTGCTGGGCAGCCAGCTTCCCAACGACGAGCAGATCGTCATGTCCCAGCCCGGGCGTCACCCCACCGAGTATAAGATGCCTGATGGCACTTACCGGATCTTCTGGACTGCACCCTGGAACAACGGCGAAGGCCCCAGCAACAATGCGACTGTCGGTACCTGGTCCCGTGTGTGGTACAGTGACGACGGCGGCATGACCTGGCAGGCTTCCAAAAATAATGTGGAAGATGTGATGAACCCCACCGTCTTCTGTGAGACCTTCGTGGTTATGGTCAGCAAGGATACCACCGACATGGCAGGCAACTCGGTGAAGAAGGGCACCATGCTCCACTACACCAACTATAATAAGCGTACCCAGTTGAGCTACACCATGTCCACTGACGGCGGTGTCACCTGGCAGGGCGACTATGCAATGCCCAACCTGCCCACACCCCAGGGCTCCTTCGCCGTGAAGGAAGACCCATGGAACCCCGGCACATACTATATGTGCATGTTCTATAACTATCCCGATAAGCAGGGCAGCGGCGCCACTCGTCTGCGTGTCAGCCTTTTCCGCAGCTATGACGGTCTGAACTGGAACTTCCTGTGCGACGTGGACCGCTGGGATGCAGAATCCGGCGACGGTCAGCGGGCTTTGTTCCACGCCACCAACTGCTATATCGAGATCGGTAAAGATTATGTGTACCCCAACTTCGGCAGAAATGAGGTTTGGCAGTCTGGTAATAATCAGCTGCGTGCAACCTTCCATCGTTTCGAAAAGAGCAAGCTGGTTGACCATGAGATCCCCAAGGAGTACAACATTCCGGAGAAATCGATCCTCTACATCGAGGCGATTCCCACCCGCGTAAACTTCGCCAAGGGCTCTACTTTCTCCGTTGAGGGCAATAAGGTTCTGGTTCACTATTATGACGGCACCACCGAACTCATCAACATGGAAGACACCTATTATCAGGTGCCCGATATGACCGAAGAGGGCGTGGTATCCGTTAAGGTTGACCACAAGCGCTTCCGCGCTACCTACGATATCACCATTAATGCCAGCCATATTGGCGGCACAGCAACCTGTACCGACCGGGCAATCTGTGAGCGCTGCGGCGAGCCTTACGGCAGAACGCTGGATCATACTGTGGAATTCGTCAAGGGCTTTGATGCCACCGAAACCACCAACGGTATGGCAGATCACTACGCCTGTACCGCCTGCCACGGCACCTTCTCCGATGCCGAGGGCAAGCGCAAGTTTGACGCAGTGATCCCCGCCTGGGTGCAGGTGGAAGACGGCGAAGCCACTGTGGACGATGTCATGGTCGATAAGATCATTGACAATGCCGCAGAGGAGATCGTGCTGAACCTCAATTATGAGGATAAGTTCGTACAGGATGTGGTGTTCACCGGCGAAGCTTTCAAGGAAGCGGCCAAGGAAGGTAAACCCTTCAAGATCATCACCTCTGAGGTCACCGTAACCTTCGACGCAACTGCCGTGCAGGCCAGTGCCGACGCGGTGAACAAGAGAAACGATGTGACCATCTCCGTGAAGTTCGTGGATGCGGG
>JAZNFY010000067.1:0-13224 GCA_045589195.1 Faecousia sp.
CCGTACCCCCATTATCAACGGCGTGGCGCTCACCGCCGCGCAGCTGAAAGAGCATGGTATCGCCCGGGCAGGCATCATGGCCACCAGCGGTACAATCCAATCCGGTATTTTTCACCGGGAACTGGAAAAACTGGGTATTGAGCCCATCACCCCCTCCGAACCCCGGCAAGCGGATGTGACCCACATTATTTTTGACAATATCAAAGCCGGCCTGCCGGCAGATATGGCGCGTTTTCACGCCGTGGCCCGCGAATTGACCGAAAAAGGTGCCCAGGCCATCATTCTGGGCTGCACGGAGCTGTCGCTGGTAAAACGGGATAACCCCATCGGCCCCGGTTTTATCGACGCCATGGAAGTGCTGGCCCAGCAAAGCATTCTGCGCTGCGGCAGCCCGTTAAAGGAAGCTTATATTGATCTTATATCCAAGTAAACGGAGAGAGAATTATGACGAACCTTCTGGAATATCTGGAACAGACAGTCAGCCGGGTACCGGACAAGATTGCCTTTGCTGACGAAAACATAGGGCTCAGCTTCCTCACGACCTATGATAAGGCACGGGCGGTTGGCTCTTTTCTGCACAGTGAAGGGCTTTACAAGCAGCCGGTGGTGGTTTTCAAAAAAAAGCACCCCACCACGCTGGTATCATTCTTCGGCATCATGTACTCCGGCAACTACTATGTGCCCCTGGATGACGAGATGCCCCACCACCGTATCGATCTGATCCTGAAAACCCTAAGACCCAGCGCCATGATCTGCGACGAGGATACTGCCCCGCTGGTGAAGGATTTTGATTATTCCGGCAAGGTCTATATTTACAACGAAATTTGTGACTGCCCCATCAACGAAGAGGCGCTGTCTTCCGTCCGGGCGCGGCAGTTGGATACCGACCCCATTTACATCGTCTTTACCTCCGGCTCCACCGGTATTCCCAAGGGCGTCATCGCCTGCCACCGTTCCGTCATCGACTACATTGAGCGGCTGTGCGAAGTGATGAAATTTGACGAAAACACAGTGTTTGGCAACCAGACACCCCTTTACTTCGACGCCTATTTGAAAGAAGTCATTCCCACCTTAAAATACGGCGCCACCACGGTGCTGATCCCCAAGACCTTGTTTATGTTCCCGGTAAAATTGGTGGAGTTTCTCAACGCCCACAAGATCAACACCCTGTGCTGGGTGGTATCGGCGCTGACCATGATCTCCTCCTTCCGGGCCTTTGAAAAAGTAAAACCCGAGTATTTGCACACCATCGCTTTTGCCAGCGAGGTGTTCCCCATCAAGCAGTTCAACATCTGGCGGCAGACGCTGCCCAACGCCCGGTTTATTAACCTTTACGGCCCCACCGAGACCACCGGCATCTGCTGCTATTACGAGGTAGACCGGGAATTTTCTCTGGACGAAAATATTCCCATCGGCCGCCCCTTCCGGAACACCGAAATTCTGCTGCTGGACGAAAACGATAAGCTGGCCCAGCCGGGTAAGCAGGGCGAAATTTGTATCCGGGGCACACGGCTGACCCTGGGCTACTACCGGAATCCGGAAAAGACCGCCGAGGCTTTCGTGCAAAATCCCCTGAACGATCTTTATCCCGAGCTTATCTACCGTACCGGTGATCTGGGCTACTACAATGAACGGGGCGAACTGATGTTCCTGTCCCGAAAGGATTTTCAGATCAAGCACATGGGTCACCGGATCGAGCTGGGTGAGATCGAAGTGATCACCAATATGCACGAAGCGGTGAACGCCGCCTGCTGCGTATTTGACAATGAGAAAAAGAAGATCGTCCTGTACTACGCCGGCGATCTGACCCCCGGCGACATGAGCGTGTATATCAAGAGCAAGCTGCCCCGGTACATGGTACCCAACGTGATCCGGCAGCTGGATGCGCTGCCCCTGACCCCCAACGGAAAAATCGACCGGAACCTCTTGAAACAGTGGTACCAGGAAAACGCATGATAGGAGAAAGAAAATGGAAAAACTGCTGAAAATTTTAAGTGAACTGCACCCAGAAGTGGACTTCGAAACCTGCACCACTTTGATCGACGACAAGATCCTGGACTCTTTTGACATCGTCACCATCGTGGCTGAAATCGACGCAGAATTCGACGTGTCCATTTCCGCCGAAGAACTGATCCCCGAAAACTTCAATTCCACCCAGGCCCTTTACGCCCTGGTGGAAAAACTGATGAACGAATAAGGATTTATCATGCAATTTACTTCTGTAAGCTTTTTGCTGTATGCGGCAGCGCTGCTGGTTTTTTACTGGCTGGCTCCGGGTAAATTCCGGTGGATTCTGCTGCTGGTGGCAAGCTATGTATTTTACCTGTGGGCGGGTGTGGAGTATCTTTTCTTTATTTTGCTGACTACCCTCACCACCTACGCCGCCACCCGGATCATCGGTAGCCGTCTGGATAGGCAGGATGCCTATCTTGCGGAAAATAAGCAGACCCTTTCCCGGGAAGAGCGCAAAGAATATAAAACAAAAGTCAAAAAAGGCAACCAAGTGTTCTTAGTTGCATGCCTTTTGGTAAATTTCGGCGTGCTTGCGCTGTGTAAAGCACTGCTTATTGAGCCCTTTTCCACCATGGTAAAAGGGGGAAATCTGTCGTTTTTGACCTTGGGACTGCCTCTGGGCATCTCCTTTTATATGTTCCAGTCCATGGGTTATGTAGTGGATGTATACCGGGGTACGGCCAAGGCGGAAAAGAATATTTTCCGGCTGGCGCTGTTCGTATCCTTCTTCCCCCAGCTGGTTCAGGGCCCCATCAGCAAATTTTCCCAGCTTGCTCCCCAGCTATACGCGCCCAAGGCCTTTGACGGCAAGGAGTTATCCTTCGGCTTGCAGCGGATGCTCTGGGGTTATTTCAAAAAGCTGGTCATCGCCGACCGGATCGCCGCGGCGGTCATTGCCCTCCGGGGCCCGGAATTTACCGGCGTTGGCTTCTTCCTGCTGACGGTATTTTACGCAGTACAGCTCTACGGTGACTTCACCGGCGGTATCGATATTACCATCGGTCTTGCCCAGGCGCTGGGCATAAAACTGCCGGAAAACTTCGTAAGACCTTACTTTTCCAAGAATATTGCCGAATACTGGCGCCGCTGGCACATCTCTCTGGGCGAATGGATGAAAGATTACATCTTCTACCCCATTTCCGTAAGCCAGCCCATGCTGAAACTGAGCAAATCCGCCCGGGCAAAGCTGGGTAATTTCGGCAAGCGGCTGCCGGTGTATATTGCATCCGTTGCCACCTGGTTCGTCACCGGTATCTGGCACGGACTGACCCCCAACTTCGTGCTGTGGGGCATGCTCAACTGCTTTGTCATTGTGGTATCGGAAGAGCTTACGCCCTTATACGAGAAATTCCACGGCCGTTTTCATTTGAAAGAAAAAACCTGGTACGGCGGTTTTGAAATACTGAGAATGTTCATTCTCATGAACTTCATCCGCATTTGCGACCTGTTCCCCCGGGTAGGTGATTACTTTTCCCGCATGGGCTCACTTTTCACCACCTTCAACTTCCACATCCTGTGGGACGGCACTATGTTAAAGCTGGGTCTGACAGGTTTGGACTACATCATTCTTCTTTGCGGCATCGGGATCGTTTTCGCCGTGAGCCTCACGGAAGAAAAGAAAGGCAGCGTCCGGGAACTTCTTTGGGAAAAACCCTTGCTGCGCTACATGCTGATCATTGCGCTTGCGCTGGCTGTGCTGCTTATGGGCAGCTACGGCATTGGCTACAACGCCAGCGACTTTATCTATAACCAATTCTAGGAGGCAGCCGTGAAAAAGAAAATATTTCGCACAATTGCGGCGCTTCTGGTATTTATCGCGATCTTCACCCTGCTGCAAGCTTTGCTGATGCCCAAATATATGGACAATCGGGAAGGCGCGCTGATTGGGGAATACTATGACCGCGCCGGCAACAACGACGTGATCTTCATTGGCGACTGCGAGGTATACGAAAACTTCTCCCCGGTTACCATGTGGGAAGAATACGGCATTACCTCCTACATTCGGGGCAGCGCCCAGCAGATGATCTGGCAGTCTTACTACCTAATGGAAGAAACTCTGCGGTATGAAAAACCGGACGTGATCGTATTTAACGTGCTTTCCATGAAATACGACACCCCTGCAAGCACCGGCGACCCGGATCAGCGGGAGGCCTACAACCGCATGACCTTGGACGGCATGCGCTGGTCTTCCTCCAAATGGAACTCCATTCTGGCGTCCATGACCAAAGCGGAGAAACAGTGGGAAGCCCAGTTCAGCTACATGCTTCCCCTGCTGCGCTATCACGACCGGTGGTCGCAGCTGACAGAAGAAGATTTTCGCTACTGGTTTAAAAAAGACCAGGTATCCGATATGGGATACCTGATGCAGACGAATATCCGGCCCTACGAAACGCCCTTTGCGGAGCGGCCGCTGGTAAACTACACTTTCGGTGAAAACAGCTACTACTATCTGGACAAAATGGTGGAGCTTTGCAAGGCCAATGATGTACAGCTGGTTCTCATTAAAGCCCCCTCCATGTATCCCATCTGGTGGGATCAATGGGATCAGCAAATGGTCGACTATGCCAAGGAGCACGACCTGATGTATATCAACATGCTCGACCACATTGAGGAAATCGGCATCGACTGGTCCACCGACACCTACGACGCCGGACTGCACCTGAACGTCTACGGCGCGGAAAAAGCCGCCCGTTGGTTCGGCAAAATCCTCTCTGAGGAATGCGGTGTTCAGGATCGCCGGAATGACGATGCGGTGAACGCCGCCTGGGAAGAAGTTTGCAAAACCTATTACCAGCGGAAGAAAACCATGGAAGCCCAATCGGCTAAGGAGGAAATATGAAAAAGCTTTTGATTTTACTGCTTGCCCTGTGCATGGTGGCAAGCCTGGCCGCCTGCTCCGGCGAAACGCCCCAGACGCCCAACAACAATAACAACCCCGGCAACAACAACCAGACAACGGAAGGTTTCTCCTTCACCTACAAGGGCACGAAAATTGCCATTCATGCCGATGCAGAGCCCATTCTTGCCGCCCTGGGCGAGCCCAAGAGCTACACCGAGCAGGCAAGCTGCGCCTTTGAAGGTCTGGACAAGACCTACTACTACGGCAGCTTCTATCTGGACACCTACCCCTTAAACGGCAAGGATTATGTGTACGGTTACTGGTTTGCTGATGACAGCGTATCCACCGAAGAGGGCATTTATATCGGCGCCACCAAGGCGCAGGTGGAAAGCGCCTACGGCGCAGATGCGTTCAACGGTGTCAATGCTTATATGGTCACCAAGGGTGACAACCTGCTGACCATCATTCTGGAAGAAGGTCTGGTCTCTTCCATTCAGTACGCGTTGGTACTGAACTAATGAAACAGGAAAAAGCACCCCTTGCGGGGTGCTTTTTTATTATGAAAGAATCCGTGACCAGTCAAACAATTCACCGGGATCGGTCTTGGCGGGAGAATATTCTTCATGACCAATGATATGTTCCCGATCCAGTGGGATCTGATTTCGGACGCAAATGTCCTGCACCAGGGCTTTCAAGGATGTGTATTGCTCGTCCGTAAAACCGATCAAATTGGGATCCAGCTGGCTGTACTGGCTTTCGGTCAGATATTGCGCCATGTCCTCTTCCGACCCGATGGCCACCAGCTCAATGCCGATGGCGTAATCATTTAAACGGTTGGTGTAATCCGGGTTATCGTCCCAAGTACCCTTGCCAGCATGATATGCCACAAGATTTTCCGGGATATAGCACCGCACCAAACCATCCCGGTCAATGATATAATGGACGCTCACTTCATAATCTTCGAAGATGTCCCGGATCAAGTCCATATTATAAGGATCGTCCCGAGACAACACCACCGCGCTGGTAAAGTGAACCATCACAAACTCCGGATTTTTCTCCCGGGCCCGGGAAAATCGGTCAAACGGCTGCAAATAATCCTTCTGGGCCATGGGCGCAGTCACTTCCGAGGGCATTTGAGTAAAGGTGTCGGTGTATGCGTCGCCGCAGCGGCGGCAGGTGTGGACCGTGTAGCCCTGGGCAGTATAGCTGGGCAAGACCACCTGCTGTTCGTAATCGTGCCCCAGGGGCTTTGTGATGTTATCCCGGTAGGCATAGTCGCACTCGCAGCGGTACAGAACAAAGCCCTCATCTTCGCAAGAGGGCGCCAGCATGGTTGTTTCATAGCTGTGGCTGTGACAACCGGTAATGCAAAGCCCCAGCAGGAGCACAAGCAATAAGATTTTCTTCATGGGAATAACCTCGTTTTCTTTTCTGCTTTCAGTATACCACACACCGCTGGATTTTCAACAGAAAAACGACCCTGCTAAAATGCAAGGTCGTTTTTATATTTTTACTTGGATGCGGAGCCGGAGCGCAAGGTTACATCGTGATAGCCGCCCTCCACAATGGAGGTAGCGGACACCAGCGTCAGCTTGGCGTTACGCTGGAAGTCGGGAATGTTGATCTCGCCGCAGTTGCACATGGTGGACTTGACCTTGTACAGAGAAGCCTCCACATTATCATGCAGAGAGCCGGCATAGGTGACGTAGGAATCCACGCCCTCTTCAAAGCTCAGCTTGGTAGAGCCGCCCAGGTCATAGCGCTGCCAGTTCCGGGCCCGGTTGCTGCCCTCACCCCAGTATTCCTTCATGTAAATGCCGTTGACCAGCACCTTGGGAGTGGGGCCCTCATCAAATCGGGCAAAGTAACGGCCCAACATCAGGAAATCCGCGCCCATAGCCAGAGCCAGGGTCATATGATAGTCATGCACGATGCCGCCATCGGAGCAAATGGGAACATAGATACCGGTCTCAGCAAAATACTCGTCCCGGGCAGCCGCCACTTCGATCAGCGCGGTGGCCTGGCCTCTGCCGATGCCCTTGGTCTCACGGGTGATGCAGATACTGCCGCCGCCGATACCCACCTTCACGAAGTCCGCGCCGGCCTCGGCCAGGAAACGGAAACCGTCCCGATCCACCACATTGCCTGCGCCGATTTTTACGGTGTCGCCATAGTTCTCCCGAACCCAGGCGATGGTCTTCTGCTGCCAGCAGGTGTAACCCTCGGAGGAGTCGATCACCAGCACGTCCACGCCGGCATCCAGCAGGGCGGGAACACGGGTGGCATAGTCTCTGGTGTTGATGCCGGCGCCTACCAGATAGCGCTTCTCCTGATCCAGCAATTCCAGAGGGTTGGCCTTATGGGAGGCATAGTCCTTGCGGAACACGAAGTACATCAGGTGGTCGTTCCGGTCTACAATGGGCAGACTGTTCAGCTTGTGATCCCAGATAATATCGTTGGCTTCTTTTAATGTAGTCTCCGCGGGAGCGGTGATCAGCTTTTCCCGGGGGGTCATGAAGGAAGACACCTTCTCGGTAGTTTCCATACGGGATACCCGATAGTCGCGGCCGGTGACGATGCCCAGAAGCTTACCGGTAGCGGTACCGTCTTCGGTGATGGCAACGGTAGAAAAACCGTTCTTCTCTTTCAGCGCCAGCACGTCAGCCAATGTGGCATCGGGGGTTAGATTGGAGGCGCTGACCACAAAGCCTGCCTTGTGGTTCTTTACTTTGGCAACCATGGCAGCCTGGCTCTCAATACTCTGAGAACCGTAGATAAAGCTGATGCCGCCCTCTTTTGCCAGAGCGATGGCCAGAGTATCATTGGAAACAGACTGCATGACCGCAGAGGTCAAAGGAATATTCAGGGAAATCGCCGGCTCCTCCACGCCCTTGCGATATTTAACCAGCGGGGTTCTGAGACTGACCCGATCCGGGATACATTCCTCAGAAGTGAAGCCGGGGATCAGCAGGTACTCGCTGAATGTGTGACTGGGCTCAGGATAATAATATGCCATTTGATTGTCCTCCTATATATAAAGTAAAAGAATTTCCTCAGATGCCGGTACCGTCGCCGTAGTCCAGGTACTCCACTTCCCGGTTGCCCCGGTTGTCCAGCCGCTTGAAATTGCCCATAACCTGACTGACCTGGCTGGCATAAATAAATGCGTCGGGATACCGGCGAACCACCTCGGCAAAAGCAGCGGTCTGACTTTTATTGACCACACACAGCAAAATGCTCTTCTCTTTGCCGCTATACATGCCCTTGGCCGGGATCAGTGTCACGCTATGGCGCAGCGCCTCGATCAAGTCCCTGGACAACTCCTCCGGGTGATCGGTAATGATCTCAAAGCGCACTGCGCTGCGACCGGATTTGTTGGCCCGGTCAATAATGGTACTGCTGGTAAAGCTGTACAAAATGCACATAAGCACCGGCTCCAGCTTATAGCCGTACACGAAATAGGAAAGGCACGCCACCGCTACGTTCATGGCAAATACCGTGTAGAAAAAGTTAAAATCGGGGCGGGATTTGTGAATCAGAGATCCCACAAAATCCGTACCGCCGCCATAAGCGCCCGCTTTCAAAAGCACGGCGCTGATAAAGCCGTAAATAATACCGCCCACCACCGGGCCCACGATGGTGCTGGTGCCCGTTTCCGTTACGTATGCAAACTGGGAGAAATCCACCTTATCCAGAAACACAAGGGCAACGGAAAAAGTCGCCACATAAGTCATAGCGCGAACAGCCAGAGATTTGCTGACCTTATAAAAAACCGCAATGGCCAGGGGTACATTCAAAATCAGGTTTAAATAGCCCATGTTCAGATGGGTCACGTACTGGAACATGGTGCACAAGCCGTTTAAGCCCGCCGGGGCAAACTGATTCGGAAAGATAAACAGCTTATAATTAAAAGCATTGACAATTGCCAAAAACGCGATCACAGCATAGGTAAAAACTTTTTTCAACATGTTGTCACCTTCCGGAATAATTGTCCGCTCCGTTAACTGATAATATACCACAAGAGTGAAACGGGGTCAAGAGTGCGGGTTATACAAATTATTCGTTTTTTTGGGATTTTTCATTACTATTATGCCCATTTTCCAGGCGCGCGGGAAAATGATTGACATCATCCCCCGCCCGTGATACAATCGCAGGTGCAAACGGTTATTATACAGCGACATAACGAAATCGCCCGGTGTGTGCAATTACGTGATTTACTTCAACAAAATTTTTGAGGAAGGTGTCACAATGAAAAAATGGTTTGCCATTTTGGCTTGCATGATCTTGCTGTTCGGATTGGCCTCCTGTACTCCCGCTCCGGAAGCGCAAATACCCGCCGATGCCTATGATCTGGCATATGATATGAATCATTTCAGCCATTTCGCAAACATTTTTGACGAGAAAGCGGCCCACGAATGGGATGCCATGGGCTCTTATACTATTTTGCTGGAAGGTCTTCATGTGCCCGTGCTTGTGGATATGAGCGGCATGAATGTACTGGCTGTCCGCGCCCACGGTCAGACCATAGAACTGGGAACAGACGGTCAATTATTTCAAGATTGCTCCCCTGTCAGCATTTGCTCAACAGAAGATGCGGTGATCGTGAACATATCATGGGATTACAATGGTAAAACCTTTTTGCTGACCGCTAATCAATGCTATTCGTTTCAACCGGAGGGAGATATCTCCACTCAAATTTTCGTGCAGGAAAACGGCGTGCTTACCTATCGCCGCTATTGGGGCGAATACGTCACATCCTTTGAGCAATGGGACACCGCTCCGCTGGATCTTTGCACCAGTCGGGAACAATTCCTTTACGAAACAGGCCGCGCAGAAATTAAGGAGAACGAAGTCATTCTGATTGCGGAAAACACGGTGATCGTTTTAGACCAATACGACCTGGATGCCATGTTTGCCGAAGCGAAGGCAGCAGGAGAATATGCACAATACGATACCGTAGACGATTTGCTGGCTGCCAACCTGGCAAAAGCAAGCCAAATCGAATAATAGAATATTTGCGGGCGTGGTGGAATTGGCAGACACGTTGGATTTAGGTTCCAATGGATTTCCGTGCAGGTTCAAGTCCTGTCGCCCGTACCAAAGCAAAAACCGAACCCAAGAGGGTTCGGTTTTTTATTTAAAATTTTACAAAAATTTTTGCCGCCTTCCGGGCAACCCGGTAGATTGGGCCTTCCAGCACCTTACTGGCATTTTTCAGCTCCCGGCGAATGGGAATACCCTGAGGGCAATGCTTTTCGCATTTGCCGCACTCCACACAATTCGATGCCGCGGAAGAATTCTTCCTCAACGTGGTGCACATGAAATACTCCTTTTCTGCCGTGAACCAATTGTCCGTATACCGGCGGTTATAAGCAGAAAATGTACCGGGAATATCCACACCTTTGGGACAAGGCATACAGTAACCGCAGCCGGTGCAGCCTACCTTCATCTGCTGCATGATCCCCCGAACCACCTGCCCGAGCATCGCCTCATCCTCTTTGGTCAGTTCGCCGATCTGCGCCTGGGCTGCGGTGGCCATGTTTTCCTGCACCATTTCCATAGAGTTCATGCCGGACAGCACCACCGTTACCTCCGGCTGATTCCACAGCCAGCGGAAGGACCACTGGGCGGGTGTATACTGCGCAGGATATTCTGCCATGATTTTCCGGGCAGAATCGGGCAAATGATTCACCAACCTGCCGCCCCGCAGGGGCTCCATGATGATCACCGGCAGACCCTTTTCATGGGCATAATTTAACCCTCTGCGGCCTGCCTGAGTATGTTCGTCCAAATAATTATACTGAATCTGGCAGAAATCCCAGTCATAACAATCCACAACCCGGCAGAAAACCTCAGAATTGCCATGGTAAGAAAAACCCACCTGGCGAATGGCGCCGCTGGCCTTCTTTTCCTCCAACCAAGCCTCAATGCCCAGACCTTTCATACGTTCCCAGGCCGCCGGATCGCCCAGCATGTGCATCAGGTAATAATCCACATAATCTGTGCGCAGGCGTTTAAGCTCCTCATTGAAGATCTTATCCAGATCCTCCGGCTTTTTCACCAGATAATGGGGCAGCTTGGTGGCAATGTTTACCTTTTCCCGGATTTGATTTTTCTGCAAAATCTCGCCCAATGCAGCTTCGCTGCCCGGATAAATATAGGCGGTATCGAAATAATTTACACCGCCCTCATAGGCCGCCAGCAGCTGCTGCTCCGTTTGCTTCATGTCGATTTTTCCCTGTTTCTGGGGAAATCGCATACAGCCAAAGCCTAAAATTGACAAATTATTCCCGTATTTATCCTTGCGGTAATTCATATCCTGCTCATTCCCTTCCGGATTTGCTGCTTCATATTATAATTGAAAAGGTTCACTTTTTCAAATCCTATTTCGTCGATATAAAAAAGAACGCCCAACTGGGCGTTCTTTTTATTTTGTTTCTTCCGGGACGGCTGTTTTTTTGAACAGTCTGCCAAAAAACGCTTTTACTGCGGCCCGGTCTTCCACCAAGTGGAATGCATTAACGTAAACCACAATCAGCGCAATATACAAGGTAAGGTACAATCCATAACTGATGTGCAAAATATCTGCCTGAATATCGCCGTCCGGCATAAAGTACATGGGGTCTGTCTGGACTTTCAGCAAATAAATCTCTACCAGGCCGTATACATAGGTGAGCACGAAGCACAAGGCCAATTTGCCCATGTGCTTATACTTGAATTCTGTGAACTTTAAGGCCATTAATGTAATGGACATGGTTAAAAGCAATGCATGGGTTGCAATGGAATACAGATTATCGAAAAGAATGATCTGGTTATTGTAACCGACGCCGGGATATGCAAAAAAGATCAGCGAACACAGCAGCGCAGACAGACTGGCAAAATTATAAAAATACGCCTTTTTCACAAACACACAGGCCACCAAAAGCCAACAGGAAATGGCACACCAGGGCTTCGGGAGTATGATCCATAAAAGACCCGTGCCATTCATTTCCGGCTGATGGAAATAATAAAGCTTCATGATATACATAAAACGGCTCATGATTTCAAAGAACGCGATAAGTCCGGCGAGGGTATATATGATGCAGGACTTGGCTTTTTGAGGATCCTTCGCTTTCTTTCCAACAAAATAAAAGCTTACAATACCCACCGCGCATAACACCAGCGTAAGAATATGCAAGATGCCCCACCTGCCATTGACCACGGGGTTTTCAATGCCGCCAAAAAACCATTCGGTAAAACTGATCATTTATTTTTCTCTCCTTTTCCGTTCTTCTTTCCAATCTGCGAGCTTGTTTTTCAGTCCCCGAAGATCTTTTTTGAAACATTCAAAATCGAAGATCATCGCCATCAAAAAGCACACCGGAAGTAAAATCACAAAACAGGGCACAATGAGCCAAAACCAAGGCCAATACTTGGCTTCCCCCTGATGCGGTCCCACGGGAATCGTCTTGAAAATATCCGGACACGCCCACTCGATCAGCTTGGAAATGTTACCGTCCGGCCCCCAGATGAGAGAATTGTTCACATAGGGAATCGCGTGAATATCATCTCCCCGCAGATCGATAAAGCCCAGTTCACTTTGGAAAATCTGGTTGAGTATAATAAAGAGCATCACCAGAAGAAAAATTACCGGGGTCGCCCAAATTCTGCGGTATTCGATCTTATGATGCTTTAATACCACCATGAGCATGGGCACATACCACAGAAGATTATGGTGCAGGTAAAACCGCAGTATATCAATTATTTCCCCGGTCTGATCCTGCTTCATAATTGGGTCGATCGGATAAAAAACTGCAATTAAACCGCTGAGAACACCAATGTAGAACATATAGTCCTTAACATACTTATTTTTTGAAATCAGCATAAAGGGAAACAACGCAATATTGGCGCCGCAAATATTGATAAACCAGGAATCCCGCAGATGCCGGCTGTAATCCAGGGAATAAGGCGGGAAAAGCCCTTTCATAAAATGCAGAACCAGGGCAAAGACCATGAGCGATATGAGCACGGTTTTCACCGTTTTCTCACTTCGGTGACGAAGCAATAAGTACAGCGCGGCAAAGCCGCCCAACGATGCAATAATGAATACAAAATACCAAAGGTTAAACAGCTGTATGTTCATAATCCACCACTCTTACCGTTAAGAATCTACCGTTTTCAGTATAGCGAAAACAAAAAACAAAGGCAACAAGTTAAGAAATTCTTAATGGTTTGTTCAGCTCATTTCCTCTATCTGAACTGCACCCCATTTGTTAGACAAGTATGATATACTTGTACTAAGAAATGGGGTGCTTTTATTATGCCTAAAGGAATACCGAACAAACGATACACAGGTGAGTTTAAGCAGATGGTTGTAGAAACCATGATGCGAG
>JAZNFY010000068.1:0-5004 GCA_045589195.1 Faecousia sp.
TATTGACGGTAAAATCATCCCACTGGGGAATTTCATACTCGCCATCGGCATTCTTCTGCTGTACAAACGCCATATAATGACCGTATTCACGAGCCACGGTGGAATAGAAATAATACTTTCCATCCATCACGCTGCCGCCGGATTTGACAATGTAATTGTAAAGCTCCTTGTCAAAATCCACTTCGACATAGCGAAAATCACCGGATTTGTAAGACACGTCATTCCAGCTGGCAGTGCTGCCTTCCTTATAACGGTTGTCGGAGAAGTCGTCGGAGAACAGAGTTTCGCCTTCACTGCTGGTGACAAGAACATTGTCAAAAGCGTGGCTAAAATCAGTGAGATAGCTGCTATCAGTGCCAGCCGCATTCAGATAATAGCTGCTCACATACATGCCAACGCTGCCGCCCTCGATAAACTTGATGCCCACGCCCGAGTATGTAGCGGTGTCAATCACATTGGATGCCGTAACCAAGGTGCCGGTATGATTAAAACCGGTGACCTTCGCGGAAAACTCGTTCGCGGGTTCCAGGATATCCTCACCGGTACCCGGATCCTGACCTGCAACATAAGTTTTATTGGTCACAGTCAGCTCCACATGGATCCACTGACCGGTAGCTTGCAGGCCCAAGTATTTGCAACGGCCCGCAGTGAGCACGCCGCTCTCGTTCTTATAAACCTGATACATGTATATTTCATTACGGGTATCCACACGAAGACCATAGCCCTGACCCTCTTCGTCCACATAGACCATAGCCATCATGCTATAATCGCTATGACCGGTAGTCTTGGGATCCATGCGCAGGTCAAACTCGGCAGTGTAATTGGACCAGCTCTGGGTCACGTCCACACCGCCCTGCATGCCGGACAGGTAAAGTCTGTTGGCCGTGATGGCGGCAGTGGTATTAAACACGTTCAGCTGATACGCACCGTCGGCGATCTGACCGGTGACCACGGGCGGATAGGTCTTCACACCGTCCACCTTTAATTCGTAGGTGGAGTCGAAGCTCTCATTCCACTGATAGACTACACCCTCTTCGTCGGCGGTGAAGTCGTCACTGAAATAAGTATCAGTCAACTGCGCACCCTCTTCCACGGCATTGGACACGCCGGGGAACTGCACCGGAATGACTACCATGGAAAGCACCAGCGCCATCGCAATGATCCGGCGCAGCATGCTGCCCAAGGTACCCTTACTTTCTACATTGTTCATAGTAATTTTCCTCCCTTTTAGAAAGTTAATTATAACTACACGGATAAATTATACAAGATTGTTTTCAAAAAGTACACCCTTTTTTTAAATTTTTTTCAAATTTTTGTGTTGTGTTTGTATTGCGGACAAAGCGGCAAATTCTGTCCACATCTTATGACATTTTATGGAACTTTCGTCAAATTTCACAAATTAGTATGCGAGGGGTACTTTTCAGCCCTCCCCCCACTGACTCCCGGCACAGAAAAACACCGGGGCTTAACCGCCCCGGTGCCAAGATACCTTATAAATTATAATATCGGTCGAATTCCGCCGGATGGGGAATGGCAGAAAGCTGGCTGCACTCTGCACGCTTGGTTTTGATGAAGTTTTTGATCAGCTCCTCGGGGAATACGCCGCCGGCAGTAAGATAATCGTGATCTTTCTCCAATGCGTCCAGCGCTGCTTCCAGAGAGGTAGGCAGGCCCTTCAACTTTGCCTTCTGCTCCTCGGGCAGGTGGTAAAGGTTCATATCATAGGGGCCCCAGCCGTTTTCGTGAGGATCGATCTGATTCTTCACGCCGTCCAGACCCGCCATCAAAATCGCCGCGTAGCAGAAATAAGGATTGCAGGTGGCATCGGGGTTGCGCAGCTCAAAGCGGCGCTTCTCCGGGCTCTTGGCGTAAGCAGGAATACGAATGACAGCACTGCGGTTGGATGTGGCGTAGCCCACGGTGACCGGCGCTTCAAATCCGGGTACCAGGCGCTTGAAGGAATTGGTGCTGGGATTGGTCAGCGCGCAAAGAGAATCGATGTGTTTGAGCAGGCCGCCCATAAAGTAATGGGCCGTCTTACTCAGGTTAGCGTAGCCGTTATCGTCGGAGAACACCGGCTGGCCGTCCTTCAATAGGAGCATGTGCACATGCATACCGCTGCCAGCCTCGCCATAAATGGGCTTGGGCATAAAGGTAGCGGACAGACCGTACTTCAAGGCGGTATTATGCACGATGTATTTGATCATCATAGTGGCGTCTGCCATCCTGGACATCTTACCCAGCTGCGGTTCGATCTCAAACTGGCCGGAAGCCGCCACCTCGGGGTGGTGATAATTGATCTCGATGCCGGCATCCTTCATGAGCAGGCACATCTCGCTGCGGCACTCATAAGACACATCAAAGGGCTTGGCAATGTGGTAATTCTTCTGCTTGGGCACGACCACGCCCTTGCCCTGAGTGGCGCTGTTCCAGTAGGACTGCTCCGCATCTACGGAAGCGGCAATGCAATTCGGCTGCACTTCCCAGCCCACATCGTTAAACAAATAGAACTCAAACTCTGGCAGGATCAGCATGGTGTCGGCAATACCGCTGTCCTGCATGTATTTTTCCGCCGCCAGAACGATATTCCGGGGATATTGCGCCAGAGGGCGGTTATTCGGGCTGTCGATGATCATGGCATTACCGGTCATGGTCAGCGTAGGAATCTGGCAGAAGGGGTCGATCATGGCTGTATCCGGGTCGGGAATGAAGACCATGTCGCTCTTTTCCACCACTGCATAGCCGTAGTTGGATGCGTCAAAGCCAATGCCGTACTTCATGGTGTCTTCGCTGAAATTTTCCGCAAGAATGGTCACATGACGGTACTGGCCGGTGATATCCACCATCTTAAAATCCACCAGTTTAATGTCGTTATCCCGGATCATGTCCAGAATGTCCTGTACTGTTTTAGCCACAATATCACTCCTCGTAAATTTTTATACAAATATAATAGCAATTTCTGCACCGAAAGTCAATGTTTTCCCCATTGGAACAACCATTGACTTTTGGGGTGAGATATGGTATGTTGACTGCAAAGTTTTTCCTCGAGGTTATCGCTATGAATAAAGAAAAATTAGAGGCCGCCCTGGCGCAGCTGCCATTATATACTTACCACTTCATCACCCCTGAAAATCTGGAATTTTCGGAGCGGATCCGCTGGATCTGCGAGCATGAGTGCCCCATGTACGGCAAGACCTGGGCCTGCCCTCCGGGTGTGGGCAGCGTAACCAGCTGCCGGGAAAAATGCATGAATTTTCGGGAGTGTCTGGTGATCTCCACCATAACGGAGGTATCGGACATCAGCGATATCGCAGAAACTCTTGCCACCCGCCCGGCTCACGAAGCCGTGACCAATCAGGTGCGGGAGCTTTTCCGTGAAGCTGGGGTCGAGCCCTATATTCTTTCCACCGAGGCCTGCGCCTTGTGTGATCGGTGCGCATATCTGGATGGGCAACCCTGCCGTTACCCTGAAAAAATGCACCCCTGCGTAGAAAGCCACGGCATCAACATTTTGGGACTGATTGAAGACTGGGGGCTTTCGTTCCAATACGGTGAAAACGTGGTCACCTGGTTTTCCCTGCTCTTTTTCTAAATAGCGAACCCGCCTCTTTCGAGGCGTCTGATTTTATTTTTTCTTGCCTGCAGTCCACATACGAACCGTACTGCTGACCACCAAAATACCTGCCGCCATCACGCCGGCAGTTGCCAACGCGTTGAGTCCATGCTCAGCCGCCAGTTCCATATTCCCACGGATCATTTGCTGAACAGCATAATAAACCCCCGCCCCGGGAATCAACGGCACAATGGAAATAACCAAATAGGAAATGGCCGGATATTTGCGCACTCTTGCCATGATTTCCGAAAAAGCGGCAGCCACGCAGGTGGCAACAAAGCAACACAGCAGCGGCTGGCAACCCAGCGCCAAAGCAATACAGTATGCGGCCCAGGTAATCGCGCCGCCAAGGGCGCATAAAAGGTTGCCGTGGCCGTGCACATTGAATACAATCACAAAACCGGCGCAGGCAACAAAGCTAACGAAACAGGTAATGACCGGACTGTGAGAAATGGGAGCCAACTGCTGCGGCAGTTCCCACAAAGACATGCTCAAATTCCATGCGGCTGCCGTGCCCAACGCAATTGCCGCGGCAATCAACAGCGCCTCAACCACACGGCTGACGCTGGAATTGGTATCTCCGTAAATCACATCCCGCATCGCGTTTGTAAACAGCACGCCGGGCACAAGCAGCATAAGCGTACCGATCACAGATGTATCCACATTGGGAATCCAGCCAAACACACTCATTGCGTAAGCAAAGAACGAAAACAAAAACGCCGCGACTATATTCCGGAAAAATAAATTCGTGTGTTTCTTTTCGATGAAATACTCCGCAATTCCCAGCAGCAAGCCGCAGGCTACCGCGCAAAGAGAATCCATCAGCCCGCCGCCGAAGAAAATACTAAAGCCCCAGGACACGAGAACATATCCCAGCAACACCATTGGCAGCTTATATTGCTTTCGTTTCTTTTCCGTATCCTGAACCCATGCCATTGCCGTTTCCAAATCTGGCTTTTCGGCGCAAATACGCCGCCCCAAATTAGAGTACTGTTCCACCGCATCCAAATCCGTGCCTTTTCGTTCCATGCGGCAAAGCTGGGTCATTGGGGGCTGCCCGGGAATCATCATGGTAATAATCAGGCTGTTGGGAACAGAATACACCCTGGACTCTACCCCATAGGCGGCAAGAATCCGGTTCACACTTTCCTCTACCCGATATGTTTCTGCGCCACCCATGGCAATGCGGCAGCCGATTTCCGAAACAAGCTCCATCAGTAATGTATAATCCATAACAAATACCTTTTGTTCAAAATCCGGGAAAAACCCACCAGGGTGATTATACATTTCCCGACAGAATTTGTAAAGAGATTGGGAGAGGTTTTTCTTCTGATATACTACTTTTCAAAATAACCACATTTTGCCCCAACATGACGAAAATAACAGCCGCC
>JAZNFY010000069.1:0-6590 GCA_045589195.1 Faecousia sp.
CTGAACTTAAACCCAAGAGTGGGGTTGATTTTTTAAGAGGCGATGATTATGCATATGACTTATATAACTATGTCAACGAATATAAATATGATAATGGGTACATAAGCAAATCGCAGTTTGAAGAAAATAAAATGTTAGCTACTAAACTATCTTTGCAATCTCCGTTAGGCAGTTGGTTTTAATAACTTGCACCAAGTTTGCACCAAAGCAGATTTTTAAGCAAAAGTAAAACCCCGAAAACCGTAATGGTTTCGGGGTTTTTGTGTGTTTCGTAAGATAAGTGATTATCGCTTGGAGAACTGAGGAGCGCGGCGAGCAGCCTTCAAGCCGTACTTCTTTCTTTCCTTCATTCTGGGGTCGCGGGTCAGGAAACCGGCTTCCTTCAAAGCAGGGCGGTTCTGGGGATCCAGAGTCAGCAGGGCGCGGGCAATGCCGTGACGGATCGCGCCGGCCTGGCCGGAAACGCCGCCGCCTGCGACGGTAACAACCACATCCACCTTGCCAACGGAGTTGGTGGCGATCAGGGGCTGATTGACCACCAGTTTCAGGGTGTCAAGGCCAAAGTAGTCGTTGATGTCGCGGCCGTTGATGATGATAGAACCGGTGCCGTTCTCATAAACGCGAACACGGGCCACGGAGGACTTCCGGCGGCCGGTGCCGTAAAAATACTGTTTCTTGCTCTCGTACATTCTTCGTTACCTCCAATTAGTCCAGAGTCCAGGCAGCGGGCTTCTGGGCAGCGTGGGGATGCTCTTCGCCCTTGTACACGTGCAGACGGGTCAGCGCGTTGCGGCCCAGGGTGTTCTTGGGCAGCATGCCCTTGACAGCCAGTTCCATGGCATAGTCGGAGCGCTTATCCATCATGATGCGAGCCTTGGTCTCTTTCAGACCGCCGATCCAGCCGGATACACGGTAGTAGCTCTTCTGGTCCAGCTTCTTGCCGGTGAGAATGGCCTTGTCGGTGTTGATGACGATTACGAAATCGCCGCAGTCTACGTTGGGAGTGAAGTCGACCTTGTGCTTACCGCGAAGCAGGTTAGCGACGGTAACAGCGGTGCGGCCCAGGGGCTTGCCGGCTGCGTCGATAACATACCACTTGCGTTCCAGGGTCTCTTTCTTCAAAAGAGTTGTGGACATAGTGGGTTCCTCCAATAGGTTAAAATATTTTGACAAATAGTTGGATATGAAGTACAATGTTTTCAAATCGCTTGAATCTTATACCATAGAAAAAAACAAATGTCAACCGCTTTTTCGGAAATTTTTACGAAATATAATATAAACTATTAAATTCTCTTGATTTCTCTCGTTTTCTCTTTAAATCTCACGTGCCATTTTTAAATATCAGAAAGGAAAATCAACAATGCAGAAGCTAATGGGTCTGGTCCGCCGCTGCGTGGAAGATTATAATATGATCTGTCCCGGAGAAACGGTGGCCGTAGGCGTATCCGGGGGTAAGGACTCTCTGGTGCTGCTGAAACTGCTTGCGGGTCTGCGGGAGTACAGCGATTTTCGCCTGGAAGCGGTGACGGTGGATATGGGTCTTGGCATGGATTATACCCAGGTGGGGGAATTCTGCCGGGAGCTGGACGTGCCCTATACAGTGGTGAAGACCCAAATCGGTCCCATCATTTTTGACCACAGAAAAGAGAAAAATCCCTGTTCTATGTGTGCGAAAATGCGACGGGGCGCGCTGAATCAGGCAATTTTGGACCGGGGTATCCGTAAGATCGCTTTGGGACATCACTTTGACGATGCAGTGGAGACCTTTATCATGTCGCTGCTTTATGAGGGCCGCATCAGCTGCTTCCAGCCGGTGACCGATCTGGATCGTACCGGTGTGATCCAAATTCGGCCCATGCTTTATGTTCATGAAAAGACGGTGGATCATTTTGCCACCAAAATGAGTTTGCCCGTGGTGGCCAATCGCTGCCCTGTGGATAAGAATACCAAGCGGGAAGAGATTAAGCAGCTGGTCTATGACCTGAGCAAGACTTACCCCGATTTAAAAGAGCGGGTGTTTGGCGCTATGCAGCGATTGCCTCTGCCTGAGTGGGAGCCCAAGGGGCGTTATAACCGACCGAAGGATGATGAAACCGGCTGAATTACAGCCGGTTTTTTGTATGAAAAAATTTCCATTCGGGCATAATACCGCAAAAGGAGGCGGTATCGTGGTAAAGGGCGTATCCAGACAGGTAATTTTGGTGAAGTCACCGGATCCGGAGCTTTTTGAACAGGCAATATTTATTGTCCGGGCAGATGCCAAGGGTGTGACGGAAGAAGAGTTGTTAAAGCAGGCAAGGCAGGCTGCCCGGGGTCATAGCAGGGAGTCAAAACGCCGTAAGCTATATTATTACGGACCGGCCTGGGCCTGCTGCGGGGCGGTGCTTACCGGGATCGTGTGGCTATTGACCGCGATCTTCTGACTTGCGCAATTCGATGTATTATGGTATAATCTTCAAAAATCACAGTAAAGAGGATATACCATGCACATCGGAAATTTGGAAGTGAATATGCCCCTGGCATTGGGGCCCATGGCCGGTGTAACGGATTGGGCATTCCGTACAGTTTGCGCGGAGCAGGGCGCCAATATTACCGTGACGGAGATGGTCTCGTCCCGGGCGCTGGTGTACAGGGACAAGAAAAGCGCTGGATTGCTCCGGAAGAATGAGGGCAGTCTTTGCGGTGCCCAAATCTTCGGCAATGATCCTGCCATTATGGCAGAGGCGGCGGTTCTGGCGCTGGAAATTTCCGGTTGTGACTTTTTGGATATCAATATGGGCTGCCCTATGCCGAAAATTGCCAATTCCGGTGATGGCTGCGGCTTAATGCGCACCCCCGAGTTGGCGGGGAAGATCGTTTCAGCGGTTGTTGATGCGGTGCACGTGCCTGTGACGGTAAAGTGCCGTTTGGGTTGGGATAAGGGCAATATTAACGTGCTGGATTTTGCAAAAATTATGGAAGATAACGGCGCGGCGATGCTCACTGTTCACGGTCGTACCCGGAGCATGCTCTATTCCGGTGCGGCAGATTGGGACATGATCACCAAAGTGAAAACCCGGGTGTCTGTTCCTGTGATCGCCAACGGGGATATTGTGGACGGAGAAAGCGCAGTCAAATGTTTAAGGCGTACCGGAGCGGACGGCGTTATGATCGGCAGAGCCAGCTTCGGCGACCCCTGGATTTTTGCCGAGACCCGGGCGGCACTGGCGGGGGAGGATATTCCGGAGCGTCCGCCGCTGGCAGAGCGTATTGCGGTGGCGGTGCGCCAGTTTGAACTTGCGCAGCAGGATCATGGGGAGCATATTGCATGCCTGGAAGCCAGAAAGCATTTTGCATGGTATCTTCGTGGCGTGCCTCACAGCGGATTTTATAAAAATCAGATTTCTTCTATGAGCTCCATGGAAGACATTTACCGCATCGCCAAGGATATTGTCCGGAATTTGCAGTAAGTGGAAAGAATATTTCAACCGCCGTTTCACAACCTAACCGAGAGGTGAGGGGAATGAAGCGGCGGTTTTTGATTTGTGTTTTGTTGATTTGGGCTTTGTCTGTATCGGCATTCGCCGAGACCATTCGTTGGGTGGATTTTTCCGTGCCTTACGGCTCACTGAAATATGCCATGGAGCAGGATATTGCCACCGCAGAACAGGAAAAGCATATCAGCTGGATCGAAATTCTTGCTCTGGCTGCCTGCCGCACGGGAGGAAAATGTCCCTTATCCTCTGTAAAAAAGGCGGCGACTCAGTTAAAGGGCGCTCATAATTCCAGAGAATTGGCAGGGGAATTGGGGAAATATTATGATTACTATTTTGAATCGTTTTCCGCAGCCCTGGGTGGCCTTTTGGGCAATTATGCCATCGAGGTAGGCGGTCAATGGAAAAGCGTCTATGGTCTCAAAGCCTTTTCGCCTATTGCCGCGGGATATGGTTACAGCCACTGCTCCGATTTCGGCGCCAGCCGTTCCTTTGGTTTTAACAGAAAGCATTTGGGTAACGACCTGATGGGCAGCCTGGGAACACCGGTGGTGGCTGTGGAGGGCGGCTATGTGGAAGTGATGGGCTGGAATCGCTACGGAGGCTGGCGGGTGGGAATTCGTTCCTTTGACGGAAAACGCTATTATTACTATGCCCATTTGCAGAAGGATAAACCCTTTGCCCCCGGATTGCAGGAGGGCGACATCGTCAACGGGGGAGACCTGATTGGTTTTATGGGTCGAACCGGGTATTCTGACCGGGAAAACGTGAATAATATTGAAACGGTACACCTGCACTTTGGCATGGAGCTGATTTTTGATGAAAGTCAAAAGGAATGCCTGTCAGAAATTTGGATCGATGTGTATGACATTGTTCGGTTGCTGTCTTCTCACCGAAGCACCGTAAAATATGAAAACGGCCAGTGGAAAAGGGGCTATCCTTACCGGGATCTGGACGTGGAGGATTTTTTGAAAAATGCTTCTAAATAGAGGCATTTCAAAGAATCACTATTGACTTTTAACATGGGGTATTGTATCATAATTTAAGAGATGTGGAGAAACGGAAAACTGACAGACGCAATAGGAGCGTCTGCGGTTTGCCGTTTATTTTTTTAGAAGGTATTGGCGAAGGAGGGGGAGTTTTGCAGGTATCTAAATTGCGTGAGACATTGTTGTTAAAGCCGGTGATTGCTGCAATTCAAAACGACAAATGGCAAGATGCCCTCAACAGTCCCGTGCAGGTGCTTTTTTATCTTTCTGCGGATTTGATGACGGTGAAGCAGAGGGTAGCCCAGGCTCACGAAGCAGGTAAATATATCCTTATTCACGTTGACCTGGCAGAGGGAATCGGCAAGGATCGCACGGGTATCCGTTACCTTGCCCAGTGTGGGGTGGACGGTATTATTTCCACCCGGGCACAGCTGATCCGCATGGCCAAGGAGCAGGGCTTGCTTACTGTGCAGCGTTTTTTTGCGCTGGACTCCAAGGGGATGGATAGCATCAGCGATATGCTGAAAAGCACGAATCCCGATATGATGGAGATCATGCCGGGCGTAATCGGCAAGGCCATTCGCAGGTTTCGCGGCGAGCAGGTCCCGGTAATTGCCGGTGGTCTGATCCAGACCGAGGATGAAGTGAAAAATGCATGGAGTGACGGTGCCGTGGCGGTGTCCACCGGTGAACAGTCCCTCTGGTATTTATAATTATGGAGGTATTCAAAATGGAAACCAGACCTTATGTTCAATGGGAATTGATCAACAATTTCATGGTAGATGTATTCCAGAAATACGGCGTTCCAGAGGAAGACGCAAAGATCTGCGCGGATGTCCTGCTGGAATCCGACCGCCGGGGCATTGAAAGCCACGGCTGCAACCGCTTCAAGCCCATCTATCTGGACCGTATCAAGAACGGCACCCTGCTGCCCGTGACCAAAATTGACATCGTAAAAGAGACCCCTACCACCGTATTGATGGACGCCAATAACGGTATGGGCATGGTGGCCAGCCATAAGATGATGAAAATGCTCATCGAGAAGGCTAAGGTCTACGGTCTGGCTGCCGGTACCATCTATAACTCTACTCACTATGGTATCGCCGGTTACTGGACTACTATGGCCGAAAAGGCCGGCATGATTGGTGTTTCCACCACCAATGCCCGCCCCTCTGTTGCTCCCACCTTTGGTGTTGAGCCTATGATGGGCACCAACCCCTTGACCTTTACTATGCCCACCGACGAGGAGTTCCCCTTTAACTTTGACTGTGCCACCTCTACCATTCAGAACGGAAAGATCGAGTTCTATGAGCGCTCCGGTAAGCCCACCCCCGCAGGCCTGGTCGTCACACAGGACGGCGACACCATGACCGACTCCGGCCAGATCCTGAAGGATATGCGTGCCGGTAAGTGCGCATTGCTGCCTTTGGGCGGTCTGGGTGAAGAGACCGGCGGCTACAAGGGCTACGGCTTTACCACCATCGTGGAGATTCTGTCCGCAGCTCTGGCAGGCGGCCCTCACACCAAGGCTCTGTCCGGCAAGAATGCCGAGGGCAAGAACGATTTCTACCGTCTGGGCCACTTCTTCCTGGTGATCAACCCCGAGTTCTTCATGGGCTTGGAAACCTTCTGTCACACCACCGGCGATATCCTGCGTGCTCTGCGTGAGTCTGAGAAGGCTCCCGGCCAGGAGCGTATCTACACAGCCGGTGAGAAGGAGCATCTGAGCTGGGTCGAGCGTGAGCCTTTGGGCGTTCCCGTGGGCGAAGCCATTCAGAAGGAATTCATGCAGCTGCGTGACGAGTGTGGTCTTTCCTACAAGTTCCCCTTTGAAGCCTGATTTTGTATTCAGAATTGGAAAGGATGAATATGATTATGGATTACGCAAAAGAGTCCCTGCGTCTGCATGGCGAGTGGGGCGGCAAGATCGAAGTCATTGCCAAAGTTCCCGTTGCCACCAAGGAAGACCTGTCCCTGGCATACACCCCCGGTGTTGCCCAGCCCTGTCTGGAGATCCAGAAGGATGTGAATAAGTCCTACGACCTGACCCGTCGTCATAATCTGTGCGCCGTTATCACCGACGGCACTGCCGTTCTGGGTCTGGGCGACATCGGCCCTGAGGCCGGTA
>JAZNFY010000070.1:0-8526 GCA_045589195.1 Faecousia sp.
CTCTCTCCTTTTGAAATGATTTCTCCGGAAAGTGATGTTTTCCGAAGAAATCATCATTTCTTTCCGCAACCCTAGTTTTACCCACGAATGGTACAATACACATGTTTCTTTTCGGAAGAAGACGCAAATTTTTCCATAAAACAAGCACGCCGCAGTACGCGGCGTGCTTGTTTGTAAATTTATTTTGCTGCTTTTTCCCGCTCTTTATCCAGCTTGACGTTTCGGAAGTACAGCAGGATGTCTGCGGTGATTTCCAGAAAATTCAGAATGTAAAATGCCCAGCCCAGGAAGAAGATCCAGCTGTTGCTGCCGCTGGAAAAAAGAATGATGTTCTTGGTGATACCAAAAATATAGCCCACCCAGATAAAGATCTCAAACAGCAGACTTTTGCCTTTGGCGGTGCGGGATTTCCAGGATTTGTACACAGAAAGGGGCCAGCTCAGACCAAAGCAGATGATCATAATGGTCTCGCAGGCGGTTGCAATAGGCGGCATAAGAATTCTCCTTTATCTTGATGTGGAAAAAGCAGCCTTGGGGGAGGCTGCTTTTTTATTTTCATTACTGCTCCTCGGACATTTCTTTCAGAGCGTCCTTGCGGGAGAAGTTGGCACGGCCCTTCTCGTCGAAGCCCATGAACTTGACCCAGGTCATATCACCCAGGTTCAGTACGTCCTCAACCTTTTCCACCCGGCGGTTTTCCAGCTTGGAAATATGCACCATGCCGTCGTGGCCGGGAGCGATCTCTACGAAAGCGCCAATGGGCAGGATGCGCACGACCTTGCCGTAGTAAAGCTTGCCCACTTCGGGAACGAAGCAAATGTCGTCCACTATCTTCTTGGCGGCCAGAGCAGCGGCGGAGTCAACAGCGGAGATGAAGACAGAGCCATCATCCTCAATGTCCACCTTGGCACCGGTATCTGCGCAGATCTTCTGAATGGTCTTGCCGCCGGAGCCGATGACTTCACGGATCTTGTCCACAGGAATGGTCATGCTGATCATCTTGGGAGCAAATTCGGAGACCTCAGCGCGGGGTTCGGCGATGCAGGGAAGCATCACTTCGTTCAGAATTTCCATACGGGCAACACGGCAGCGCTCCAAGGCGTCGGCAATGATCTCCATGGTCAGACCCTTGTTTTTCAGGTCCATCTGGATGGCGGTAACACCTTCGGAAGTACCGGCTACCTTGAAGTCCATTTCGCCGTGGAAGTCTTCCACGCCCTGAATGTCGGTGAAGGTTCTCCATTCGCCGGTCTCCTGGTCGGAGATCAGGCCGCAGGAAATGCCTGCCACGGGGCGCTTAATGGGAACGCCGGCGTCCATCAGAGCCAGAGTAGAGCCGCAGATAGAGCCCTGGGAAGTGGAACCGTTGGAGGAAAGAACTTCGGACACCACACGAATGGCGTAGGGGAACTCTTCCACGGAGGGAATCACGGGCAACAGCGCCTTCTCGGCCAGAGCGCCATGACCGATTTCACGACGGGAAGTGCTGCGGGCAGCACGGGCTTCGCCGGTGGAGAAGGAGGGGAAGTTGTAGTGATGGATATAGCGCTTGGTATCTTCCTGGTAGATGGTGTCCATCTTCTGGGCGGCAGACAGGGTGTTCAGGGTGCAGATGCTCAGCACCTGAGTCTGACCGCGGGAGAACAGACCGGAACCGTGGACTCTGGGCAGAACGCCGACCTCGGCGTCCAGAGGACGGATATCGTCCATGCCGCGGCCGTCAACGCGCTTGCCAGCCAGCAGCCACTTCTTAACGACCTTCTTCTGCATCTTGTACAGGCAGACTTCGATATGCGTTTCGAAATCTTCGTACTTTTCAGCGAACTTGTCCGCAAAGTCCAGACGGGCGGCGGTGAGGCGCTCTTCCCGGATGTTTTTGTCGTCGGTATCCAGAGCGTACTCGATCTGGCCTAGGCCGTATTCCATTAAATCGTCCAACAGGTCGTGGTTGACGGCGGCCTTTTCAAAGGTGAACTTGGGCTTGCCGATCTCGGCCACGATACCGTTAATGAACTTTACGATCTCCATGTTGGTCTCGTGGGCCACACGGATGCACTCGTAAACGATGTTTTCGGGGGCTTCGTTGGCTTCGGTTTCGATCATGACCACCTTTTCGAAGGTGGAAGCGATGCACACGAAGCACTCGCAAGCGTCACGCTCCTCGGAAGAGGGGTTGATGATATACTGACCGTTCAGGTAAGCCACATTGGTGGTGGCTACGGGGCCGTTCCAGGGAACGTCGGAGCAGGCAATGGCGATGGAAGCGCCCAGGGAAGCGACCACTTCCACGGGGTT
Organism: Faecousia sp.; assembly: GCA_045589195.1. Lineage (GTDB taxonomy): Bacteria > Bacillota > Clostridia > Oscillospirales > Oscillospiraceae > Faecousia. The sequence goes on from JAZNFY010000070.1 coordinate 2,296, forward strand.
TTCGTAATCGTTGGCCATGACGGTGCAGGTAACAACGGTGTCGTTACGCAGCTCTTCGTCGAACAGAGGACGCATGGGACGGTCGATGATCCGGCTGTTCAGAATGCCCCGCTCGGAGGGCTTGCCCTCACGGCGGTTGAAGGAGCCGGGAATGCGGCCCACGGCGTACATTCTCTCTTCAAATTCGATGGTCAGAGGGAAGTAGTCGATGCCGGCCTTGGGAATGGGGTTGCAGGTACAGGTGGTCAGAACCACGGTATCGCCGTAGCGGCAGATGCACTCGGCGTTGGCGAGCTCAGCTACTTTGCCGGTTTCCACGGTGAAGGGGCGGCCGCCGATTTTCATCTCGTAAACATGATGGTTGGGGTACTTCTTGCGAGTAATCATAAAATTTCCTCCTTAGTAATATTTCTTTCGGGAGGTTTAGCACTTGAAACAAACGCCGGAGCTCGGCATCTCTTTCAACTGCTAAATATCTCCCGGGGACTACAAATTTGCTTGCGGGCAAGAACGACGAAAAGGGTGACGGAGCATCCGCCACCCTTTTTGTTCTTACTTACGGATGCCCAGCTTGGCGATCAGAGCGCGGTAACGGTTGATGTCCTTCTTTGCCAGATAGTCAAGCAAATTGCGGCGCTTACCAACCATCATCAGCAGACCACGGCGGGAGTGGTTGTCGTGCTTGTGGGTACGCAGGTGATCGGTCAGCTCGTTGATGCGGGCGGTGAGGATTGCGATCTGGACTTCGGGAGAACCGGTATCGCCCTCATGGGTTGCGTTTTCCAGGATGACCTGGGTCTTCTTTTCCTTCTGAATCATTGTGTTTTCCACCTTTCAATAAATTCGCCGGCAGCCAAGTAGAGGGTCGGTGATGTCCCAAAACTGAGCAGCGGGCATGGTTAAAATGTAACTGGGCATAGCCAGCCCGGTTATCATATCATGAGTTTTCCCAAAAGTAAAGGAAAAATTTCACAAATTACAAAAAAATTATGCAAAAAGCTCATTTATAAAGTTTATAGGTTTCGGCCGCGTCTTTTTGAATTTGCGCTTTCAGAGCGTTCAGATCCGTAAATTTTTGCTCCGGGCGGAGAAATTTGTGGAATTCCAGCGTTAGGCTCTTGCCGTACAGGTCGCCGTCAAAATCCAACAGCCAAGGCTCAACGGTCACGTGATTGCCGCCCACGGTGGGACGGGTGCCGATGTTGGTTACGGCAATATAGCTTTTTCCGTCCAACAGCGCCCGGCAGGAATAAACGCCCAGTTTGGGCAGCAGAATTTCCTTGGGCAGGGAAAGATTGGCCGTGGGAATTCCGATGGTGCGGCCCAGCTTTCTGCCGGAGATGACCTTTCCGGAGAGAATGTGGGGATGACCCAAAAATCGAACCGCCTGCTCCATTTCACCGGCTTCCAAGAGGCTGCGAATATGCGAGGAGGAGACCCGAAGGCCGTCCAGCATCTCATCACCCAAGATTCGGCAAGCCAAGCTCCTCTCCGAACAGAAGGTTTTCAATTTTTCGGCATTGCCCGCGCCCCGGTGACCGAAGCGGAAATCCTTGCCGCAGACAAAACCGGCAGCGCCTTGGGCTACGAGGTCATGGAGAAAATCTTCCCAAGAGGTTGACATAACTTCTTTTGTGATTGGGTACACCAGAATTTCTTCCATGCCATAGCTGTGAAGCAGGCGTTGGCGGTCTTCGTTGGTGTTGATCAGCCCGGGTGCGTGGTCAAACAGGGATTGGGGGTGGGCAGAAAAGGTAATGGCAGTGGGCACAGCCCCTTGCTCCTGGGCCATTTCCACGCACCGGCGCAGCAGCGCCTGGTGACCCAGATGCACCCCGTCAAAAAAGCCCAGGGCAAAAATTCGTTTTCTTACTATCATACTTCAAAAAAGCTCTTTATGGTTGACATAACATTATTCTGAACCTGGGACAGGGCCAGAAATTCTCCCGTGCGGCTGTACGTCCGGTAGGTGCCGTTGGGAAGCGTTACGGAGAAGGCGTTGCCGTTGCGGCAGCGCTTTTCCTGGTTTTCCGTTAAAGTGACCGGCGGGTGGTTTGAAAATAGGGTGTCCACCCTTTGCAAATATTTTTCAGGCTCCGGGGCATTCAGGAGCTCTTCCAGCGTTACTGCGTTTTGGGCGGTGTAATCACCGGCAGCGGTGCGCCGAAGAGCTGCCATGCAGCCGCCGCAGCCCAAAGCTTCGCCGATATCCTTGCACAGGGTGCGGATATATGTACCGTTGGAGCAATGGATCCGCAAGCGGGCGGTGTTGTCGGTAAAAGAAAGAAGTTCTAAGGAGAAAATGGTGATTTTCCGGGGCTCCCGGGGAATTTCAATGCCCTTTCGAGCCAGGTCGTAAAGCTTTTTTCCGTCCACTTTCAAGGCGGAGTACATGGGGGGTGTTTGGAAAATTTCTCCCCGGAATTGGGGCAGAATTTCCAAAATGTCCTGTTGGGTCAAAGTGACCGGACGGGTTTCCAGAACAGTACCGGTAATATCTTCCGTGTCGGTGGTGATGCCGAAACGAAGCTCTGCTTCGTAAATTTTTTCCGCGTGCTCAAAAAATTCCACGCCCCGGGTGGCCCGGCCTACAAAAACCGGCAAAACACCCGTAGCCATGGGGTCTAAGGTGCCGCCGTGGCCAATGCGGCGGGTCTGAAATACCCGGCGCAGCTTGGCGGTCACGTCCTGACTGGTCCAGCCCGCAGGCTTGTCCACAATGACAATACCGTTCATCAGCTGAGCTCCCATTCCAGCATGACCTTGCTGATGGCGGCAATGGCGTCTTCCATGGACATTTTCACACTGCAACCGGCTGCGCCGGCGTGTCCGCCGCCGCCAAAGCTCTGGCAGACGATGGATGCATTGTAACCGGGCACGGCGCGCACGGAAATTTTTACGTGTTCTGCATCGGTCTGGCGCAGAAGTGCAGACATTTTTACGCCCTCGATGGAGCGCAGGAAAGAGGAGATGTCGTTCATATCGTCTTCGCTGACGCCGATTCCCTCTTCCACGGCCTTGGGCAGAGGGCAAATGGCTAGGTGGCCGTCAGCCAAAAACTGCACATGGTCAATGATCCAGCCCTGCAAGCGCAGCTTGGGCAGAGATTGGGTGTCAAAAAGCTTTTGATTCCAGCTGTATACGTCTGCGCCGGCAGCAGCGCAGTCACCGGCCACGTCAAAGGTGTGGGCGGTGGTGTTGGCAAAGCGGAAGCAGCCGGTGTCGGTGGCAACGCCCACATAAATGGCTTCTGCTGTTTCCTTGTCCGGCTCTGCGCCCATGTCCAGCAGCAGTTCCCAGATGATTTCCGCGCAGGCGGCGCTTTCCGGGTCAACATGCTCCCGGGGAGTGTATTCCCGGCCGGAGCCATGGTGATCGATGCGAAGATCGATGCTGTTTTTCAGGTGGTCATAGGCCCGGGGCAGCATGGTATCCGCGGCCACGTCCACGGCAACCAGAATGTCACCCTCCTCCGGTTGGGGCTTGGTCAGGCCCTCCACCAGCGGCAGATAAAGCTGGGTAAACTCCGGGTTGTTAAGAATGTGGGCGGTTTTTCCCAGACTGCGAAGACCCCGGCACAGACCCGCGGCAGAGCCGACAGTGTCACCGTCGGGTTTCCGGTGGGTCAGGATCACAAAGTGATCCCGGGCAAGCAGCCAGTCTGCGCAATCATATCTCGTCAGTTCCGTCATGATCGGTTACCTCAAAAGAGTTGATAAGCTCCAAAAGTCTTGCGCCGTAGGTGATGGAATCGTCCAGCGCCCAGGTAAGCTCCGGGGTGTACCGCAGCTGCAATGCCCGGCCCAACTCCCGGCGCAGATAGCCACCGGCGGATTTTAGGCCTTTCATGGCGTCAGATGCCCGGTCTTCCTGCAAAAAGCTCACGTAGACCTTGGCGTAGCGCAGGTCGGGGGTGGCTTCCACACGGGTGATGGAGATCATGGTGTTCTGCACCCGGGGGTCTTTTAAATTTCGGATCAAGCCGGAAAGCTCTTTTTGGATTTCTTCGTTGATTCGGTTGATTCTGTTAGATGCCACTATAAACACTCCTTACGTCGTGTAATGCATTGGTAAAAGGCGTGCCGCACCGCATCTGCGGTGCGGCCACTTCTTACCGTTTTACTTCCTGCATGGCGAAGCATTCAAAAATGTCGCCTTCCTTAATGTCGTTGAATTTGGCCACGGACATACCGCACTCATAGCCGGCGGTGACTTCCTTTACAGCATCCTTAAACCGCTGCAAGGAGCCCACTTCGCCCTCGTGAATGACGATATTGTCGCGCAGAACGCGAATCTGAGCGTCCCGGGTGACTTTGCCGTCCTTGACCATACAGCCGGCGATGGTGCCGATGGCGGAGACCTTGTAGGTCATGCGCACTTCTGCGTGGCCAATGACTACCTCTTCAAATTTGGGCGCCAGCATGCCCTTCATGGCGGATTCGATCTCGTCGATTGCGTCGTAAATGACCCGGTAGAAGCGCATATCTACGGCGGTACGCTGGGCGCTTGCCTGTGCGCCTGCATCGGGACGGACGTTGAAGCCCACGATGATGGCGCCGGAGGTGTTGGCCAGCAAAATATCGCTTTCGTTGATGGCGCCGACACCGGCGTGGATAACCTTGACCCGGACTTCTTCGTTGGAGATCTTTTCCAGAGAGGCCTTCACCGCTTCGGCGGAGCCCTGGACGTCAGCCTTGACGATCAGGGGCAGCTCCTTCATTTCGCCTTCCTGCATACGGGCGAACAGGTTATCCAGAGTGACCTTCTGCATGGCGTTGGCAGCGGCGTCCTTGGCGGCCTGTTTACGCTGCTCCACCAGTTCCCGGGCCATGCGCTCATCGGTAACGGCATTAAATTCGTCACCGGGAGCGGGAACTTCGGCAAGACCGGTAATCTCCACGGGAACGGAAGGACCGGCTGTTTTGACGGTGCGGCCCTTGTCGTTGGTCATCACGCGGACACGGCCTACGGCAGTACCGGCGATGATGATGTCGCCCTGATTCAGGGTGCCGTTTTGCACCAGCAGCGTGGCGATGGGACCCCGGGTCTTATGCAGGCGGGCTTCAATGACCGTACCCTTGGCCCGGCGGTTGGGATTGGCTTTCTGCTCCTGCACTTCGGCAGTGAGGATCACCATTTCCAGCAGGTCGTCAAGACCCATTCCGGTTTTGGCGGAAATGGGAACGATGACGGTATCACCGCCCCATTCTTCGGGGATCAGGTCATATTTTGTCAGCTGTTCTTTGATCTTGTCCGGATTGGCTTCCGGTTTGTCCATTTTGTTGATGGCAACGATGATGGGCACTTCCGCAGCCTTGGCATGGTTGATGGATTCCACGGTCTGGGGCATGATGCCGTCATCCGTGGCTACCACCAGAATGGCAATATCCGTGCTCTTGGCGCCACGGGCACGCATGGAAGTAAAGGCGGCGTGGCCGGGGGTATCCAGGAAGGTGACCATGTTGCCGTTTACGTCGACGGTGTAAGCGCCGATATGCTGGGTGATGCCGCCTGCTTCACCGGAGGTGACGGAGGTTTTCCGAATGGCGTCCAGCGTGGAGGTTTTGCCGTGGTCAACGTGACCCATGACCACCACAACAGGGGCGCGGGTCTGCAATTCCTCGGCGGTGTCCTGGTGATCGTCGATGATCCGCTCCTCAATGGTGACGGTGATTTCTTTTTCCACCTTGCAGCCCAATTCGGTGGCTACAAATTCGGCAGTGTCAAAGTCAATGGCTTGGTTGATGCCGGCCATAACGCCGTTCTTCATCAAAAGCTTGATGACCTCACCGGCAGTTTTCTTCATCCGGGAAGCCAGCTCACCCACGGTGATCTCATCGGGGATCTTAACGGTGACAGGAGCTTTGCGGGCCACTTCCATCTGCAAGCGGCGCAGCTTCTCCTGCTCTTCGTTCTTGGACTTGTTGCCTTTGAATTTATTGTCTTTCTTGTTTTGCTGCTGGCCCTTTTTGCCGCCGAATTTCTGCTTGCCGCCCTGGTAATTCTGAACTCGCTCGGATACCAGGTTATCCACATCGGCGAAGCGGTTGGCGTTGACCTGAACGGCAGAGGTATCCACCACCCGGCGTTCCCGCTTGCGTTCCGGCTCCTTGGGGGGCTCGGGCTTGACGGGCTGGGGCTTGGGGGCTTCCGCCTTGGGTTGCTGCGTTTTGGGCGTTTCTGCCTTGGGCGCAGGAGCAGCTTTTTCCTCTGCCGCAGGAGCCGGCTCGG
>JAZNFY010000071.1:0-3192 GCA_045589195.1 Faecousia sp.
ATAAATTTCGTTTTACAATAGCCAATTTCTCTTCCTTGCTACGCATTGTGTACTTTTGGGGCATAATACCACCTCCAATTCTATAATAGCATAAAAATAATGGTAGGCACTTTCGTGTCTACCATTATTTTATCACTTCAGCCAAAAGCGCCGCGGGTTCAATCTTGTCTTTTGCTTTTCTTACTCTATTTCAGAAAGCAATGCATCGCACCGATACATAACGCCCTCATAGTAGAAAAACTCATACTCAGTCATGGTGTCTTCCGTCCAGTAAGACAACGCAAGTTCATACTGCTTCATCTCAGCCGCGTACTCTTCCTGCTTCTTCTCTAAAGCAGAGGTATCCTTCGCCGCCAAATACTCCTTCATAAACTCGCAGTACCTTACTACAAAAGCCTCGTAGTTATTGAGTACTTCGATACACTCAGAAATAAAGCCGCCCTGATTGTCATTTTCCTCGGTAGAAGGCTGTGTGGTTTCGCTGGGCTCTGTCACCTCAGGAATCTCCACTTCTGCTGCCTCGTCTAAAATCGCATCCACGTCCATATTGCCGGCATTAAATCCTTCTACAATGCTTTCGTAATTGATCCGGCCCACTGCTTCCGCAACCACATAATCTCTCTGCATGGAATACGTCGCATTGAGGTATGCCGCGTACATAGGTGTCCAAAGTGCGGAATACCCATCCTTATTCTCTGTTTGCAGAATGGTCGCAATCAAATCCTCGCACACATCATAAACTTCCTCTGCTGCACCCTGCCAGGTTTTGCCGTATGCAGTAACGCCTGCCTCCCAGATGGCCCAGTACTCCGCCGTAGCGTTTTCCCAATTCTCATGGTCACCCTTGCCGGATTTCGCCATCAGGATAAAGTAATCATAAGAAATTCTTTCTACGGAAGCATAAAGGCCGTCAGATACCTTCTGCAAATTCTTGTAGAAATCCGGCACCACATAAGAATTCTCCTGATATGTAGCATAGTTGTATCCCAAAACATTTTTAAGGGTCTGCATATTACCGGCGATAAACTCCGTGCTGGTCACAAAACGGGCAGCCAGCGCTTCCAAAATACTCTGCACATCTTCTGCGTCATAGTCCGGTCTCTGATTGGGGACCTTGTCGAAAATATTTTCCTGATTTTTTTCGGGTTCTTCCGGCTTACAGGCCGCCAGAGACAGAATCAAAGACATGGTCAGTAATACACACAAAATTAAAGTGAACGCTTTTTTCATATTTTTCACTCCCTAATCACGTGGATTTTAATTAGAATATCATGATTATTTAATAATTGCAACCATTTTCTATGATTTGACATTTTGTGATAATACCGTTCGTCAAAAAAGCCACATCATGCCTGTAAATCACTTAAATTACAAATGTAGGTTATTGATTTTGATTATTATATGTGTTATTATAACATGAAAACATTTTGCCTTATACGGCCAGATAAAAATAAATGGAGACAACAATCATGAGTCATACCGAAAATCATCATAACGGTCACGCCAGAAGACACCACAGACGGCTCAATCCCCTGTTCCTGATTACCGTATTGGCGGCAGTCTTGGTCGTGCTGATTCTGGTGGCAGTCCTTTTGAACTTAAATCCCAGGTTTTATAAAGTCCTCACCGTGGAAGCCGGCGGAAAAATCCCCGCCGCCCAGAGTTTCCTTGCTGACAACAAAGACATTACCCTTTCCTACGGCGAAGGCATCGATCAGATCGACACCTCCGTACCCGGTGACTACCCGGTAAAGCTCTGCTGGGAGGACAAGTCCGCCACCGTTACCCTCCGGGTATCCGATACTGTGGCCCCCACCGGCACAGCGCAGGATCTGACCGCGCTGCAAATCAAAATGCCCGAGGCGAAGGACTTTGTCACCAACATTGCTGACGCCACTGATGTTACTGTGCGCTATGAAACCGAGCCGGACAAACAGAACGAACAGCCCCAGCAGGTGACGCTGATTTTAAAAGACGCCGGCGGCAACGAGACCCGTCTCACCGCTTCCTTGACTGTCATTGTGGACAGACAGGGCCCCGTAATTCAAGGTGCCGGCAACATTGACGTTTATCAGGGCAAAACCGTATCCTACCGCAATGGCGTCACCATTACCGATGACCACGACGAAAACCCCGCCCTCACCATCAACAGTGACGCGGTGGATCTTTCCACCCCCGGTCAGTATCCGGTGACCTACACCGCCAAGGACGCTTCCGGCAACGAAACTGCCATCACCGTTACCGTTACGGTGCTGGAAATGAAAAGCACCTATGTGGACATGGACACCATCAACGAGGAAATCGACAAACTTCTTGCCACCATTATCGAAAATGACATGACCCAGCTGGAACAGGTTCAGGCGATCTACCACTGGATCCGCAACAACTGCGGCTACGACAACACCTCCTTCAAGGACGACTGGCGGCAGGCCGGCTATAAAATGCTCAAAAACCGGATCGGCGACTGCTACTACTATTTCGGTCTGTGCAAGCTGATGCTGGAGCGTCTGGGCATTCCCAACCTGGACGTAAAGAAAGTACCCAATTTTGAAGGGGACAGCAACCACTTCTGGCATCTGGTCAGTGTGGACGGCGGCGAGACCTATTACCACGTAGACACCACGCCCAGACTGGTATACACCAATTTCTGCATGGTCACCGACAAGGTAATGGACGACTTTTCCGCCGACTACCGTAACTGCTTCAACCGGGATAAGTCCCTGTACCCTGCCACACCGGAGACGACACCATGGTAAGCGAGAAAAAGCTCTTGGGCGTCATCGGCGGCCTTGGCCCCGGCGCTACGGCTCATTTTATGAATCTGGTGACCCACATGACCGACGCGGCGGTGGATCAGGAGCATCTGGAAATGATCGTTTTCAGCTGTCCCTCCATTCCGGACCGCACCCGGCATATTCTGGATAATTCCCAACCTAGTCCCCTGCCCAGAATGTTGGAAATCGGAAACAAGCTCACGGAATTGGGCGCCCGGCAGATCGCCATTCCCTGCGTCACCGCCCACTATTTCTACGACGCACTTACTTCCGGCATCCGTACCCCCATTATCAACGGCGTGGCGCTCACCGCCGCGCAGCTGAAAGAGCATGGTATCGCCCGGGCAGGCATCATGGCCACCAGCGGTACAATCCAATCCGGTATTTTTCACCGGGAACTGGAAAAACTGGGTATTGA
>JAZNFY010000072.1:0-2875 GCA_045589195.1 Faecousia sp.
GTCTACCGTAACCCGGTGGCAAAGGGCCAGGAGAGCAAGGCAAAGGATATGCTTCAGCGGCTGTACCGCTACTATTTTGAACACCCGGAAGCACTGCCTGCCGATTTCCAACCTCAAATTTCTTTTGAGGGTCTGGAGCGAATTGTCTGTGACTATATTGCCGGTATGACCGACAATTACGCGGTGGATAAGTATACCGAGATCTTTGTTCCTGCCGGCTGGCAAGTCCGTGGCTAATGTGCCGTTTATAACCCATATTATTTGTTAGAATAAATAAAACGAAAGGAGGAAGTTTTATGGCCTTTCCCCCCTCATTTATTGATGAACTGGTGGCCCGCAATCCCATTGAGGATATTGTGGGTCAGTATGTGACCCTAAAGCGGTCCGGAAGCAATCTATTTGGACTTTGCCCGTTCCACGGGGAAAAGACAGCTTCCTTTTCCGTCGCTCCCGATAAGGGAATTTACTATTGTTTTGGTTGCCACAAAGGTGGCGGCGCCATCAATTTCACTATGGAGATCGAGGGCCTTAGCTACCCGGACGCTGTGCGAAAGCTGGCTGCCCGATGCGGTATGGAAGTGCCGGAGGACGAGCAGTACCAGAGCCGCTACCGCGCTCAGGAACGTCTGTGGGCGCTGATGAAGGAAGCCGGCAGATTTTTTAATGCCCAGCTTTATGAACCTGCGGGCAAGGAATGTCTGGCCTATGCCCAAAAGCGTGGCCTTACGAAGAATATTCTGACCAGGTTCGGTGTTGGCTATGCGCCGGATTCCTGGAATGCCCTGGTGGACGCTATGCACAAAAAAGGCTACACCGATCAAGAGCTGATCGATGCAGACCTGGTAGGCCAGAAAAACGGCAGAGTCTACGACCGTTTCCGTAACCGCCTGATGTTTCCTATTATCGATGTGCGGGGCAATGTGATCGGTTTTGGCGGCCGTGTGCTGGATGACTCCAAGCCGAAGTACTTAAATACTTCCGAAACCATTATTTTTAATAAGCGAAAGAATTTGTTTGGGCTGAATTTTGCTAAGAAAACAAAACTTGGTTACATCATTTTGGTGGAAGGCAACATTGATGTCATTACCCTCCACCAGTTCGGCTTTGACAATGCGGTGGCTTCTCTGGGTACCAGCCTGACGGAAGAACACGCTGTCCTTCTCAGCCGTTACACCGAGCAGGTCGTTCTTACTTATGACTCTGATGAAGCCGGCCAGCGGGCTGCTCAACGGGCGATTCCCATGCTGGAAAAGGTGGGCATTCAGGTAAAGGTCCTACAGATGAAAGATGCCAAGGACCCGGACGAATTCCTACACAAATTCGGTGCAGACAAGTTTAAACTTCTGTTGGACGACTCTGCTAACCGTGTGGAGTATCAGCTGAAAGCCATTGCCAATAAATACGATATTAATATTGACGATGAGCGCATTAAGTTCATTCACGAGGCGGCAGAATTGATTTCTACCCTCTCTAGCGGCGTGCAGCGGGAAGTCTACGGCCACCGGATCGCCGATGCAGGCAAGATCAGTTATGACACCATGAAAATGGAAATTGAAAAAGCCTTTAAACGTCGTATGGCGATCCAGCGGAAAAAGCAGGAAAAACTGGACCTTGCCCCTGCAAAGTCCCGTCAGCCTGCCAGCCGCAACATTCGTTATGACAATGTAAAATCTGCTGTGGCAGAGGAAGGGGTTATTGCCCAGGCACTGCGGGAACCGGCACTATTGGACAGTGTAGCCGGGCTTACCGGTGAAAGCTTCTCCGTGGCACTGCTGGGCAAAGTGTTTGACCAGATTTTGCAGCGCCATAAAGAAGGTTATGATGTAAGTCTCAGTGTGCTTGGTGACCTGACCAGTGAAGAAATGTCCCACATCAGCGGTATTGTGAACCAGCAGGAAGGCTCGGTAAGTGAAGCGGCATTCCGTGACTGCGTGAACAAGATCCTGGGCGAAAAGCAAGTCAAAAATATCACCAGCGACGATGATCTGCTGGCATTCCGGAATAAACTTAAGGAAAGAAAGGGAACAAATAAATGACCCAACTTGCTGAAAAGAATTACGGAGCAGAAGTGCAGGACGATTTTGACCAGTATATGAAGGAAGTCCGCAGCCACCCGCTGCTGACGCAGGAAGAAGAATTGGCGCTTGCCAAACGCTGCGCCAAAGGTGATAAAGATGCAATCCGCACCATGATCAACAGCAATTTGCGCCTGGTGGTATCCATTGCCTGGAAATATAACGGCAGAGGCGCTTCTCTGATGGACTTGATCCAGGAGGGAAGTATCGGTCTGGTAAAGGCGGCGGAAAAGTACGACCATACTAAGGGCGCAAGATTTTCCAGCTACGCCTCCCAATGGATTCAGCAGAGCATAGCCCGCTATCTTTTGAATAACGCAGGTTCCATCCATATCCCCCGGCAGAAAATGGAGCAGATCAGAAAAATCATGGCAGCTTCTGCCACCATTAAGCAGGAAGGTATGGAAATGGACCCCCAGGAGATCTCTATTCGTACCGGCATTCCGGAAGAAACGGTAGCGGAACTGCTGGAATTGCTGCCTACGTATGTCCCCCTGGGCGCACCGGCAGGTGGTGATGCGGATCATGATCCCCTGGAAACCCTGATCGAAGATACGGAAGCGTCCAAGCCTCAGGAGGAATTGGTACGCACCGAGCTGAAAAATACCCTGGAGACACTTTTAAGCAAACTGGACGAGCGCCAGCAGCAGATATTGCGCCTGCATTATGGTCTGCCTGACGGAAACGAACATTCTTTGTCCGACATTGGCAAGATCCTGGGTGTTTCCAAGGAACGGGCGCGTCAGTTGGAGCAGCAGGCATTTCAAAAATTACGTGCATCAGGCGCAGACCTTGGCCTG
>JAZNFY010000073.1:0-14815 GCA_045589195.1 Faecousia sp.
ATAAATTTCGTTTTACAATAGCCAATTTCTCTTCCTTGCTACGCATTGTGTACTTTTGGGGCATAATACCACCTCCAATTCTATAATAGCATAAAAATAATGGTAGGCACTTTCGTGTCTACCATTATTTTATCACTTCAGGCTTGACCGGTGCGGTTTTAATTCATTACTTTAAGCCCATTTCCTTTGCGCTTACCACTTTAATATCCATTTCCGGAAGAGCTATGCGGAACGCCTCATCATCCCGGATACGCAGCACCATATAGGCGCAGCCTTTTCCGTGGGTGAACAGAGAATACATATATTCCAGATCCACATGCCGCTGTGCAAGCACCGCCAAGAGCTCAGACAGTCCTGCCGGACGGTCCGGCACCTCCACCACCCAAACCGGGGTCATAGAAAGGATTGCTCCATGTTGCAGCAATATATCACTTGCTTTCCGGGAATCGTCAACGATCATACGGGCTACGCCGTAATCCATGGATTCCGCAATGGAAATAGCGCGAAGATCCACGCCGTTTTCCGCCAAAAGATGGGTAATTTCCGCCAACTGACCGGCGCGGTTTTCCAAAAAAACAGAAATTTGATGAATACTCATACCCTACCCCCTTAAATTTTGCGCTTATCAATAATACGGACGGCTTTTCCTTCACTCCGGGTAATGCTCTTGGGCGCTACCAGTTTGACCTTAGCGGCAAGTCCCAGCATGGATTTCAGCGCAGCAACCAGCGCCTTCTCCGCAGCAGCGATCTTGGCAAGAGAGTCGGAGAACATATCCGGATTCATTTCCACCATGACTTCCAAGGTATCCGAGTGATTCACCCGATCCACCACAATCTGATAATTGGCAGCATAGCCCTGCTGCATCAGTACGGTTTCGATCTGGGACGGGAACACGTTGACACCCCGGATAATCAGCATATCGTCGCTACGTCCCATGGGCTTGGACATCTTCACATGGGTTCTGCCGCAGGGACATTTCTCCCGGGTTAAAACACAGATATCCTTGGTACGGTAGCGAAGCAGCGGAAACGCCTGCTTGGTAATAGCAGTAAACACCAATTCGCCCTTGCTGCCCTCCGGAAGCACCTCACCGGTATCCGGATCAATGATCTCCGCGATAAAATGGTCTTCATTGATGTGCATACCCGTCTGAGCAGAACACTCATAGGCAACACCCGGGCCGGAGGTTTCCGTCAAACCGTAAATATCGTAAGCCTTGATGCCCAGCTTGTTTTCAATATCGTGACGCATATCTTCGCTCCACGCCTCTGCACCGAAGATACCGGCTTTCAGTTTGATCTGGTCCCGGATTCCCTGCTCCTCAATGGACTCCGCCAAATAAGCCGCATAGGACGGCGTGCAGCACAGGATGGTTGTACCAAGATCTGTCATGAATTGCAGCTGCCGATCCGTATTTCCGGAAGACATAGGAAGCGTCAGGCAGCCCACCTTATGAGAGCCGCCGTTTAGTCCCGGGCCGCCGGTAAACAAACCGTAGCCGTACGCCACCTGGCATACATCCTCTTTCCCTCCGCCTGCTGCCACAATGGCCCGGGCACAGCAATCCTCCCACAGGTCCACATCATGCTGTGTGTAAAATGCCACCACTCGTTTGCCGGTTGTACCGGAAGTAGACTGAATGCGAACACATTCGGAAAGGGGCATGGCCAATAAGCCGTAGGGGTATGCTTCCCGCAAGTCATCCTTACTCAAAAAGGGCAGCTTGTGCAAATCCTCTACGCCCTTCACATCATCGGGCGTAACGCCTTTTTCTTCCATTTTCTTCCGATAGTAGGGCACATTATCCCACACATGGCGCACCTGCTTCACCAAACGCTCATTCTGCCATGCGCGGATTTGCTCATAAGACGCGGTTTCTACTTCCGGCTGGTAATAATTTTGCATATGAATCTCTCCTTTAAGCGCCTGTGCCAAGATAGAACGCTTTTTTGTTCATTTCCAGGAATTTTTCGGGAACGCTCAACTCAATGGCCCGCAGCCACTCCTCCTCGGGAATATCAAAATACCGGGAGAGCTTGCCCATGAGCACCAGATTCACCGCTTTGGCAGAACCGGCCTGCTCCGCAAGAGACAAAGCATCCACCGCATCCAGGTCAATGCCAGCAGCTTTCATCTTCTGTGCCAGATTCGCAGGATACTCCGCCGCGCCGATAATGACGGGCATGGGATTGATCTGCTGCGTATTGGCAATGAGCTTTCCGCCGGGCTTCAAATACTCCGTCCAGCGGGCAGCTTCCAGTAGCTCAAAGGATACGATAATATCCGCCTGACCCTTATCGATTACAGGAGAATACACCTTATCACCGAAACGCACATAAGTCACTACGCTGCCGCCCCGCTGGCTCATGCCATGAACTTCGGACACCTTAATATCATAGCCGCGGTTCAATAGAAGTCGACCCAGCAATTTTGAGGCCAGCAGGCTGCCCTGTCCCCCGACGCCTACAATCATCACATTTTTCGTTTCCACGCTCAGCCCTCCTTCAAAGCATCCAACTTGCAAAGCTGCGCGCAAACGCCGCAGCCCACACACTGAGTTCCGTCCACCTTCGCCTTACCGTCCACCATACTGATGGCCGGGCAGCCAATGCGCATACAAGCCTTGCAGCCCACGCATTTTTCCGTGTCCACAGTCAGGGGCTTTTTATGCTTGACATATTTCAGCAGCGCGCAAGGACGGCGGGAAATGATAACCGACGGCTCATTTGCTGCCAGTTCTTCCCGAATTGCCTGATCACACTGGGCAAGATCATAAGGATCTACCACCCGCACCCGCGAAATACCCACGGCACGGCACAAGCTTTCCAAATCGATCTTGGCGCAAGGATCTCCTTTCAGGTTAAAACCAGTGGTGGGATTCTGCTGGTGACCGGTCATGCCGGTAATGGAATTATCCACGATGATTACCGTGCCGTTGGACTGGTTATAAGCCATATTCACAAGGCCGGTAATGCCGGAGTGCATGAAGGTAGAATCGCCAATCACAGCGACGGTCTTGCCGTCTGCATTTCCCTGCTGCGCCTTGGTAAAGCCGTGCAGTCCGGAAACAGACGCGCCCATACAAATAACCGTATCCACACTGGCCAAGGGCGCCACCGCACCCAAGGTATAGCAGCCAATGTCACCCAACACGGTGACCTTATTCTTTTTCAAGGTATAGAAAAGACCTCTGTGAGGACAGCCGGCGCACATAACAGGAGGTCTCGGCGGGATTGCTTCGTCAAGCTTAATTCCTTCCTGGCAAGGCACGCCCATAGCCTGAGCTACCCGGTTCTGGCTCAGCTCATCAATGCAAGAAAACCGATCCTTGCCGACACATTCCAGGCCAAGATTCTTGCAGTGCTGCTCGATAAAGCCATCCAACTCCTCCACCACAACCAGCTTTTCCACACCTGCGGCAAAAGCACGGATCTTCTCTTCCGGCATGGGCCAGATCATACCCAGCTTCAACACGGGGTAGGTATCGCCATAAACTTCCTTTACATACTGGTAAGAAGTGGAAGAAGTGATAATGCCCAACTGATTGCTTTTACCGGGCTCAATACGGTTAACAGAAGCGGTTTCTGCATATGTAACCAGGGCGCGGGTTCTTTGTTCCACCACCGGGTGGCGTTTCTTCGCATTGCCGGGCATCATAACATACTTGGCAATATCCTTCTGATACTCTTTCGCCGCTTCCTGTCGCTGACCCAATTCCACCACACTCTGGGAATGGGAGACCCGGGTGCACATTTTCATAAGCACCGGCGTATCAAATTCCTCGGACAGCGTATAAGCCAGCTTGGTAAAAGCCAGGGCTTCGGCGGAATCCGCAGGTTCCAGCATGGGAATTTTAGCAGCCATGGCATAATGGCGGGAATCCTGCTCATTTTGGGAAGAATGCATACCCGCATCGTCCGCCACGCCAATTACCATGCCGGCGTTGACGCCTGTATAGGAAATGGTGAACAACGGGTCAGCTGCCACATTGAGGCCCACGTGCTTCATGCCGCAGAAGCTGCGTTTACCGGCCACAGAAGCACCAAACGCCGCCTCCATGGCAACCTTTTCATTGGGCGCCCATTCGGCGTAAACCTCCGGATATTTGGCAACCGCTTCGGTAATCTCGGTACTAGGCGTACCGGGATAACTGGAAACAAAGCTGCATCCGGCTTCATATAGACCTCGGGCAACCGCTTCGTTACCCAATATTAACTGTTTCACTGCACTTCCTCCTTTATTACCGGGTCACCAATGGCATCCACGGCTGAGACAACGACTTTTTTATTGTAACAAGCAAAAATGTTTTCCACCAAATTCTTCTTCGGCGGTGCTGTGAAAAGGCTCACCACAGGCACAATCACAAGACCGGCAAGCATACAGAACACGCCTGCGTTAATGGGAGACCGTAAAATTGCAGGGAATGCCCCATTCCAGAAAATATTGGCCAGCATAACCACGGTAGAGAACGCAAACGAAGCCCAGACAGAGGCCTTTGTAGTCCGCTTCCAATAAAGTCCGAACAGAAACGGTGCCAAAAATGCGCCGGCCAACGCGCCCCAAGAAACACCCATCAGCTGGGCAATAAAGGTCACATTGGAATAATACTGCACCAGCGCGATTACCACGGAGATAGCAATAAACACACCAATAAGAATTCGAATGGTCAAAAGTTGCTTTTTCTCGCTCAGATCCTTGACCACCGTGCCCTTAATGAAATCCAGAGTCAACGTGGAACTGGACGCCAGCACCAAAGAAGACAAGGTGGACATGGACGCAGACAGCACCAGAACGATGACCACAGCGATCAAAAAGGGTGAAAGACCGGAAAGCATAGCAGGTATGATAGAATCATAACCCCCCGCAGTAATATCAATCTGATCCCCAAACAGTCTGCCAAAACCACCCAGGAAATAACAACCGCCCGCCACGATGAGAGCAAAAATTGTAGAAATAATCATACCCTTATTAATGGCCTGCTCACTCTTGATGGCATAGAATTTCTGCACCATCTGCGGCAATCCCCATGTTCCCAGACTGGTCAGCAGTACCACACCCAAAAGACCCACAGGGTCTGGGCCAAGAAAGGAATTGAATACACCGGGAATATGGGAAACCTCCGGATCGGACACCTGGCCCAAACCGTTCAGTGCCTCCATAAAACCGCCCTGCGTATTTAACACCGCGGCAATCACCGCAACGATACCCACCAGCATGATGATGCCCTGAATAAAATCATTGATTGCCGTTGCCATATAGCCGCCTGCGATTACATATACGCCGGTAAGCACAGCCATAACAATCACGCAAACAGAATAGTCAATATCAAAGGCCATGCCGAAAAGACGGCTTAGTCCATTATACAGCGATGCGGTATAAGGGATCAGAAACACAAAGATAATCACCGATGCGGCAAGCTTCAACGCCTTGCAATCAAAGCGCTTTTCAAAAAACTGGGGCATGGTGGCGCTGTCTAAATGTTGGGTCATGACCCGGGTGCGGCGACCCAGGACCGCCCACGCCAGAAGCGAGCCGATCAGTGCATTTCCGATTCCCGCCCAAGTGGCAGCAATGCCGTATTTCCAACCGAACTGACCGGCATAACCCACAAACACCACCGCGGAAAAGTAAGAAGTTCCGTAGGCAAATGCTGTGAGCCAAGGGCCGACACTTCTGCCGCCTAAAACAAATCCGTCTACATCTGTGGAATGCTTCCGGCAATAAAAGCCTACGCCAAGCATAATGGCAAAGAATATACCGAGCATTCCCAATTTTATTGCCAAATCCATCTTACGATCACTCTTTTCTCAAACTTATCCCTTAACCGGTGATCTGCACCTCCACCAGTCTACCCTGGCAATACTTCTGCCGCAAAACGGGCTTTTCGATCTTACCGGTGGGATTCCGGGGAACGGTATCAAAGAAGATCTTCCGGGGGCGCTTATACCGGGGCAGCGCCTTGCAAAATTCGTCGATCTCTGCCTCAGTGCAGGTCTGGTCCTCTTTGATTTCGATGATCGCAGCGGCAATTTCGCCCAAGCGGGCATCGGGCAAGCCGATCACCGCCACGTCTTTGATTTTATGGAAGGAACGGAGGAAATCTTCGATCTGCACCGGGTACAGATTCTCACCACCGGAAATGACCACGTCCTTCTTCCGGTCTACCAGGTAAATAAATCCGTCCTCATCTTCCCGGGCCATATCCCCGGTAAAAAGCCAGCCGTTTTTCAGCACTTCTTCGGTGGCCTCGGGATTTTTATAATAGCACAGCATAACGCCGTCGCCCTTGACAATCAATTCGCCCACGTCGCCCTTTTCCACCTCAGCGCCGTTGGGATCTACGATCTTTGCCTGCCAGCCATAGCCGGGTTTGCCGATGGCGCCCACCTTATGGGCATTCTCTACGCCCAGATGCACGCAGCCGGGTCCGATAGACTCGGAAAGGCCGTAATTGGTATCATACTGGTGGTGCGGGAACACCTTCAACCAGCGGTGAATCAAGCTGGGAGGCACAGGCTGCGCACCAATATGCATCAGCCGCCATTGATCCAGGCGATACTTGGACAAATCCACCTGACCGGACTCAATTACGTCCAGAAGGTCCTGTGCCCAGGGAACCAGCAGCCAAACGATGGTGCATTTTTCCTCGGTCACCGCCCGGAGAATCCACTCCGGCTTCACGCCCCGAAGGAGCACTGCCTTGGAGCCGGACAGAAGCGAACCGAACCAGTGCATTTTCGCGCCGGTATGGTAAAGAGGCGGAATGCACAAGAACACGTCTTCCTTGCCTTGGGAATGGTGATTCTGCTCCGTCAAGCAAGCATGAACCAGCGCCCGGTGATTATGTAAAATTGCCTTGGGAAAACCGGTGGTGCCGGAAGAGAAGTAAATTGCAGCATAATCCGTTTCACTCAGGGCCACCGGAGGCGCGGAGGAAGAGCAAAAGCCCATCAAATCCATGCAGTCTTCCGTATAGTCCGGTCCGTCTTTACCCACAAAGAATTTCATGCGCACACCGGAAATGTCATTTGCGATGGCATCCAGACGGCTGATAAACTCTGGTCCGAATACCAAAACTTCCACATCTGCCAATTCCAGGCAGTATTTGATCTCATCACTGCTGTAACGGAAATTCATGGGCACGGCAATACAACCGGCCTTCAAAATACCGAAATACACCGGCAGCCATTCCAGACAATTCATAAGAAGAACAGCAACCTTAGTGCCTTTTTTCAGGCCGCGGCTGAGCAACAGATTGGCAAACCGATTGGCTCTGCGGTCAAAATCCCGCCAGCTCAATTCGCGACGGTACGGCGCGCCCTGTTCGGCGCTTTCAATTAAACTGAAATCCCACCAAGTGGCAGCCTGATCCCGTTCCTCCGAGGGGTTGATCTCTACCAGGGCAACCTCCTGACCGTAAAGTCGGGCATTTCTTTCCAAAAAATCAGTAATCACCATAATCTTCACCTTTTCCGGTAATAGAAAATAAAAACCCTTTACCCCAAGGCAAAAGAGGAATTTCCGCCGTTGCCGGGTGCCAAATAACGCAGGATAAACAAGGATTTTTCTATATAAATACCTATTTTATCAGTTTACCACCATCCAGTCCACAAGTCAACAAAAACAGACATTTAAAACATGAAAAATCCGGGGCTCACAGTACCGTGAATCCCGGATTTTTATTATACTTTTGTCATTTCCTTTTTCTGCTTTCTCGCCTTGCGGAAATACGGATAATAGAAAAGACCGATGAGAGTCACACCCAGGGTAATGATCACCGCCAGATACACAAACCAATGCCACTTTTCGGTCAGCGGAATATTCAGAGGTGTTTCCTGAGTAAAGAAGAAATTGGTGGAAAAATCCACACTGATCAGCTGGCCGTTTTCATAAGTTGGAACGGCGAACATGGAATTTAAATAAATGGATGCAAAAGCCATCGTTCCCAGAATCCCCATGGTGGAAAGATAGTGCTTGGGCTGGATGTTCACTTCCTTGCACATAGCGATATAAACACCCAACACCACCAGCATGGCATGATACAGGAAGTACTGATACGGGTGTGAGCGCAAGAAAGCGTCCACCAGCTGGGTATTCGCAGTAAAAATAGACGGCATCATCATGGCCAAAAATGCGCCGATTGTGCAAGTGGGGTACATAAATGCCAAAACCGTTTCCCGCAGCTTTTCATTCTTGGAAAACCGGGCAAAGAAAATCATGGCAATCTGAATGGAGCACAGGTGAAATGGCAGGTGGTGCATTTCCAGGTAAAGATGCATGGCGCCGCCATCTGCGGAAGAAACCATTTGCAGCACGCTGAACGTCTTGACCAGTTCGGAGATCACGCAGCCCACGCAGGCAATGCTCAACACCTTCTGCAAGGAAGGCCGATACTTTTTTAAGTACCAAAATGCAGCAAAACCGCCGGCGAAGCAAACTGCCAGCCAAAGAATATGTCCCAATGTAAACATACCCATCATTTCCTTTCTGTTTCGGATCAAAAACTACCGCTATCATAATACAGTTTTCGCCGTTTGTCAAAGAAATGTGGCATTTTTATCAGCATGATGCTTTTTCTTTTTCGTACAGGGCAATGGCGCTACGGATATTCCAGTCGGCTGCGATGAGCAACCGCTGTGCTTCTTCAACGGAAACCCCTGTGATCTCCGATACGATCCGCTTCATGCGGCCGATGAGCTTTTCATTGGTAGTGCTCAGGTTAATCATCAGGTTTTCATACACTTTTCCGGTCTTGATCATAGAGCAGGTAGAGAGCATATTGAGCACCAACTTCTGGGCAGTACCCGCCTTCATTCTGGTAGAGCCGGTAACTACCTCCGGGCCGGTATCCGTTACGATGGATATTTCTGCCGTCCGGTCAAGCAAAGTATCGGGATTGGAAGTAAGGCCAACGGTAACGCAGCCTAAGGACTTGGCGTATTCCAGTGCGCTTACCACATATGCAGCGCCGCCGGCTGCGCTGACACCCACCACCACGTCACGGCTGTTCAAATTCTGTGCTTTCAGATCTTCCACGCCCGCCAATTCATTATCTTCCTGATTTTCCGATGCCCGGAACATCGTCTCCTTACCACCGGCGATGATGCCGATAACCGTACCCTGTGGCACGCCGTAAGTAGGCGCGCATTCCGTTGCATCCACCACGCCGGTTCTGCCGGATGTGCCCGCGCCGATGTAGATCAGGCGGCCACCCTTTTCAAAGGCGGCGGAAATCGCATCTACCGCTTTGGCAATGTTATCAAGCTGCTCGCCCACTGCATGTACAGCGTTATAGTTTTCTTCCTGAATGACCCGAAGCATTTCCAGCGTGGTCATTTTATCAATATGCGTCGTGTTGGGATTCCGCATTTCAGTTCTTAGCATTTTAATTACCCTCTTTTCTTATATTCCGTTTCTAATTTTTCCATATTATTAAGTTCTGCGCCGCACATTTTTGCACAGAGGCGGCATGCGCCCAAAACCTGGGGTAATTGGGGAACGACCATTGTAAGACCCGGGTGCAGATTCTTTTGCACCAACTCACGAAACCGTTCATTTCCCGTGATCAAACCGCCGGAAATGATCACCCGGTCACCGCAGGGATAGCTCTTGGCGGCGTGATTGATTACATCAGCCAACGCCCGGGCATTTTCTTCCAAAATCCTTTGAGCAACAACATCGCCCTGCTCCCACGCTGCAAATACCAACGGCGCAAAAGATGCGATATAAGACTGATCGTGGCAGTAAACTTCCCGAATACACCCGGAAACCGGACCATTCAGCCGGGCTTCCACCAGGGCTGTGATCCCGGTGCTTTCCCCCAGACCTTCCGTATCGGAAAGGGCCGCCTGCAAGGCAGCTCTGCCAATATCGTAGCCGCTGCCCCTCTGGCTGAGCAAATATCCCCAGCCGGTGAGCCGATTTAAGGTGTCTCCTACCTTGGCATACACCACAGAGCCTGTACCGCAGATGGCGGCAATGCAGTTATCTTCATCTGTGCCCGAAGCGATCACATTCCTGATATCCGTTTCGCAGCGCAGCAGCATATTGGGATACCGTTCTTTCAGCAGTTTTTCAATAACCTTCCCGTTGCCGCCGGTTAAAAATCCCGACGCGCCTACGAAAACGCCCCGCACTTTGCCGTGCTTGGAAATCATCTGATCGATACCGTTTTGCAGCAACAGGGCACTTTCCTCAATGCCCACCGCATTGGGGTTGCTGCCGCCCAGTAACAGCCGGTCCAGCACCGCACCGTTTTCCGTAAAAACCACAAATTCCGTTTTCGTGCCGCCACCGTCAATGCCGATCATGCACTGCTCACGGCTTTCCCCACTGTCGAGCAACGCATCCACAGAAACATTCAGCGCCTTGGCAAGCAGGTACAGATTTTCAATATCCGGCGCCGCCAAACCCCGCTCCCACTTGGACACCGACTGGGGACTGATCTGCAAAATTGCTGCCAGCCGGGTTTGGGAAATGCCCTTTTTTTCCCGGTAAGTTCTGATATTTTCCGGTAACCGTATGGTTTGATTCACGCTGCCACCTCCCTGTTGTTTTTCAACTATGTGTTTATTATATTCCTTAATTTATCATTTTTCAATGACTTATTAGATGAAAACCACAAATTATTACAACCAACGGTTGTAATATGGCGCATAAAAAGGGCTGGCACAATGCCAGCCCTTAAAAAAATATTACCCAAACAACTTTGTCGCTTCCTGGTAAAGGGTTTCCACATAACGGGAAATTTCCTCGGACAGGTACGCATAAGCCGTTCCCTTTTCCAGAACTTCCTTATCCGGGTAGACCACTTCGCTTTCGCTTAAATAGTCTTCCATATAGTCCTTTGCCTCGGAGATGGGGGAAGCATAGCAAATATAATCCATATTTGCGCCGGAAATTTCCGGATCGCACAGGAAATTGATAAACTTCTCAGCCGCGTCCTTTTCCTTGCAGCAGGTGGGAATACACATAGCATCGGTGAACCGGTTAAAACCCTGATCCTCCGGCAGGTAGAACGCAAGGTCCGGATTTTCTTCCATCATGAGCATGCAGTCACCTGCATAGTAAGGCGCAATATAGGCCTCACCATTTTCCATCATGGAATAGATCTGATCCATCACGTAGTTTTGCACCAAGGGGCGCTGCTCTGCAAGCTTATCAGCACAGGCTTTCAGCTCATCTTTATCCGTGGTATTCACATCATAGCCCAGCAGATACTGGGCAATACCGAAGGCATCCCGGGAATTATCGATCATCAGAATCTTCTTGGCATACTTTTCGTTCCACAGAAGCTCCCAACCGGTCACATCCTCTTCATCCACAAATTGGGTGTTATAAAGAATTCCCACCGTACCCCAGGTATAAGGAACCGAATACTTATTCTCCGGGTCGTAAACAGGATTTCTAAACTCCTCATCTACATAAGAGAAATTTGGAATATTATCAAAATCCAATTCCATGAGCATATTGCCCTCAATCATCCGGTCGATCATATAATCCGAAGGAATGATCACATCCACCGTAATGCCGCCGTTTTTAAGTTGAGAATACAGCGCCTCGTTGGATTCATAATAGGACATATGCACTTCGATATTTGGATACCGCCGTTCAAATTCGGCGATCAGGTCCATGGTGCCATCACTGCCGTCAGCCATGTTCATACCCCAGTTTTTCACATTGAGGATGATCTTCTCCTGCCGATTGCCAAAGAACAGCCAGCCGCAGCCGATGACCAAACACACCGCCACCGCGCCGGCAATCCACCGACGGGCGATCATCCATCTGCGGGATATGGGCCGCCGGGCGCTTTCTTTCTTGCGACCTGCCCTAAGCTGCAACAGGCTCATGGTGAGCATCAGCACGAAGATCAGCCCGAACAGCAGCGTAAACATAGCATAGACCTTGGGATGAATGGGCTTTTTTGTATAGGTGTAGATCTCCACCGGTAATGTTACGAAGTCCGAACCAATGACAAAATAGCTGATCACAAAGTCATCCAGGCTCATGGTGAACGCCATAATACCGCCGGCCAAAATACCGGGTAAAATTTCATGAAGGGTCACCTTAAAGAATGCCTGTGCTGGCGTGCAGCCCAGATCCATTGCCGCATCGGTCAGCGCCGGATTCATTTGTTGCAGCTTGGGCATGACGTTCAAGATCACATAAGGCAAACCGAAGGTCACATGAGCAATCAGGAGCGTCCAGAAATTCAGGCTTTCCCGTCTTCCCAGCAAACCGCTGCCCACAAAAATGAACAATAACGACAAGCTGACACCGGTAACGATATCCGGGTTGGTCATGGGAATATTGGTCAAATTCATGACCACACTGCGCATTTTGGGCTTTAAATTATGAATGCCCATGGCCGCCACCGTACCAAAGGCCACGGAAATAGCCGTGGAAAGCAGCGCAACCAGAACGGAGTTACCCAAAAGGTTCAAAAGATCCTCGTCCCGGAAAAGCTCCGCATACTGACTGAATGTAAAGCCCTCGAATCGGGTGATGTCTTTTCCCGTATTAAATGATGCCAGAATCAGCACCATCATGGGAAGGTACAAAAATACGAACATCAGGATCGTAATAACACGGTTTGTCCGTTTCATACCACCACACCGCCTTCCTCATCACCGGCAAAGCGGTTCATGATGCCGGTACACACCAGCACCAAAAGCATTAGCAGCAAGCTCAGCGCAGCGCCCAGATTTGGGTTGTCGCCCTGCTTGAACAGCCGCTCGATCAAGTCGCCGATGAGCACTGTATCGGTGCTTCCCAACTTCTGGGAAATATAAAAGGTGGACACCGCAGGCACGAACACCATGGTGATACCGGAAATGATACCCGGCATGCTAAGGGGAAGTACCACCCGCATAAAGGTCTTGGCCGGAGTACAGCCTAAGTCCTCCGCCGCCTCAATGAGCCGGTGATCGATTTTCACAATCACCGCATAAAGAGGCAAAATCATATAAGGCAGATAGTTATACACCATGCCCAGAATCACAGCGCCCGGGGTGCGGATCAGCTGCAATCTGCCGATACCGATAGCCTCCAAAATATTGTTGATAATGCCCGTATCCTGCAAAAGGCCTACCCACGCCAGAGTGCGGAGCAAAAAGCTCATGCACATAGGCAGCATAACCAACATATAAAGAATCTTTTGCACCACTTCGCTGCGGTGGGCGATGTAATAAGCCACGGGATATCCTAAAAGCAGGCAGATCAACGCAGAAATCAGCGAATAACCCACAGACTGACCCATGACCGGCAAATAAACGGAAAGATTCCGCAGGTTCTGCCAGGTAAATGTGCCGGTATCCGGGTCTGTCAATGCATAATAGCCTACCACACCCAAAGGAATCAGTGTGAATACCACCATCCAAATGATATAGGGCACACTGAGCAAAACAGAGTTATTCTTCTTCATCCTGGGCATCCTCCGTCAGCTCATCGTAAGCGGCTGAATAGGAGCTGTAATCGCCGAACATGCCGGAGTACTCGCTCTTTTTCATAATATGGATATCTTCCGGATTCAGCAAAATGCCGATGGTAGAACCCTCGGGGCAGAAATCGGTGGTCTGAATCAGCCACTTAAAGCCCTTGAATTCTACAATAATATCGTAATTGAGGCCCTTAAAGGTGATGGATGTAACTGTGCCCACCAGATGTCCCTGCTCCGGGGGAACAATGTCAATATCCTCGGGGCGGATGACCACGTCCACCGGCTCATTGGGCTCGAAGCCAAAGTCTACGCACTGGAACGTACGTCCAAAAAAGCGCACCTTATAATCAGACAGCATAACGCCGTCCAAAATATTACTCTCGCCGATAAAGTCCGCCACAAAGGCGTTCTTCGGCTCATTATAGATATCTTCCGGCTTGCCGATCTGCTGGATTCTGCCCTTATCCATAACCACAACGGTATCGGACATGGACAACGCTTCCTCCTGATCGTGAGTCACGTAGATAAACGTGATGCCCATGGCCTGTTGGATACGTTTCAGTTCGATCTGCATATCCTTGCGAAGCCGCAGATCCAACGCGCCCAAAGGCTCATCAAGAAGCAGCACCTTAGGCCGATTCACCAGAGCTCTGGCAATGGCCACTCGCTGCTGCTGACCGCCGGACAGAGAACCGATGCGACGGTGACCGTAGCCCTTTAAGCTGACGATCTCCAACATCTGGTTGACCCGTTCAGTGATCTCTTCCTTGGAAAGCTTTGCAACTTTCAAGCCAAAAGCAATATTATCAAAAACATTCAAATGCGGAAACAGTGCATACCGCTGAAAAACAGTATTGATCTGCCGCTGATAAGGCGGAACATCATTGATACATGCGCCGTCAAAAGTCACTGTACCGGCAGTAGGCGACAGAAAACCGCCAATGATCCGCAAGGTGGTGGTCTTTCCGCAGCCGGAAGGACCCAGCAGAGTCAAAAACTCCTTATCATTGATATAAAGATTGATACTGTCGAGAATACGCTCCCCGTCGAACTCCATGGTAAGATCTTGGAGCCTGATGAGTTCCTTGGACATTATCCTCCCCCGTTTCTTTATATATTTTCGTTATAATACGACAATTATAACTATATCGCAAAAATGCGCAATGTCAATGATTTTTCCCAAATTCCGTCTCCCGGGAAAAAAGAAATATTTTGATCCCCTGCCCGTTGAAGAAAAATTTTTTCTTTTTTGGGTTTAACTTCCAGAATTCCGGGAAATACTTGCTTCGGAGGTGCTTAAAATGAAAAGCAACAAAAACACTGGCAATGGCATTTCCGGTAAGGGCTACTACATAGCCCTGATCCTGTGCGCTG
>JAZNFY010000074.1:0-22516 GCA_045589195.1 Faecousia sp.
AGAACAGGCAGATGGTGCGCATGTGGCGGGTACCGTAATCCACCACCTCAGGATCATCATTGAAGAAAGCGATCATTTGTGGGGCAAAGGCATAACAGAAGGCTCCCACCGCGAGTGCCATAGCCACAGCGCAGCTGATGCCAAAGGCAACGCCTCGTTTGACCCTGTTATATTGCTGGGCGCCAAGATTCTGGCCAACAAAAGTGGCAAGCGCCTGGGTAAAGCAGGTAACAGGCAGGAATGCAAAGCCTTCCAGTTTGGCATATGCGCCGCATCCTGCCACAGCAGCCTTGCCAAAGCTATTGATATTGGTCTGCACAACCACATTGGCCATGGATATCACAGAATTCTGAATACCGGAAGGCAGACCATAGCGCACGATTTGGCGCAGACAATCCCAGTGAAAACGGATCTCTTTTATTTGGATACGGTAGGGCTCTGCTACCCGGATCAGCCGTAGAAAACACAGCAGCGCACTGATGCCTTGCGCAATCGTGGTTGCCAGCGCAGCAGACCACACGCCCCACCGGAATCCCGCCACAAACAGCAGATCCAACACAACATTTGTCAGCGAAGAAACGATCAAATAGTACAACGGATGGCGGCTGTCACCCACCGCATGGAGAATGCCCACAAAAATATTGTACATCACCGTAAACACAGCGCCGCAGAAGTAGTAACGGAAGTAAGAAATAGACTGGGGTAAAACCTCCTCCGGTGTATTCATCAACCGGAGAATGTCCGGCGTAAACGCCACGCCGAGCACTGTTAAAATAACGCCCGCCACCAAACCGAACGCCACATTGGTGTGAATGGTTTTTCTCATGGCTTCGTAGTTTTTCGCGCCAAAATCCCGGGCAATCACCACACCGGCGCCCATGGCTGTACCGCCAAAAAAGCCGATCATGGCAAAGATCAGGCTACCAGAGGAGCTGACCGCCGCCAGCGCGTTTTCATCGATAAAGTTGCCTACACACCAGGCGTCAAAAGTATTATAAAGCTGCTGAAATACATGCCCCAGAAAAATGGGAAATGCAAACAAAAGCATCTTTTTCCAAATGGAACCCTCAGTCAACACAATTTGACCTTTTTCCATCATTCACACCTCCTTCCGGTGTACTCGTTTTTGTTACTTTGCAAAAGTCTCCGAAAGAAGCATAATCACATTGGCACACCGTACGGCCGCAAGAGCTTCAAAAGTAGGATAATCCATCTGCGCGCTGTCATCCGCCTTGTCGGAAATTGCCCGGATCACCACAAACGGCACGCCATTTCGGTACGCCGTATGGGCAATGGCAGCGCCCTCCATCTCCGCGCACACAGCAGCGGTATCGGCAATGATCTTCTCCTTTTGTTCGCGGGAGCAAATAAACTGATCTCCACTGGCCACCCTGCCGAAACGGGTATGCCCGGGGTTTACCTTCTCCGCCGCCGCAAAAGCAAGCCGCATCATGTTTTCATCTGCCGGGAACGCCGTTACATCCATACCGGGTACCTGACCGATGGGCCTGTCCCAAAAACGAAGATCAAAATCGTGATGGATCACATCCCGGCTAACCACCAAATCTCCAATGTCCAGATCAGCGCATAAAGAGCCGGCGATTCCCGTATTGACCACATGGGTAACCCCAAAGCAATCCACCAGAATCTGGGTGCACATGGCCCCGTTGACCTTGCCCACACCGCACTGCACCAAAACAACGTCCAGACCGCCCAGTAAGCCTTCATAGAAAGTCATACCTGCCCGATCCTGCCGGGTAACGGACTGCATATTCTCTTTCAGCGTGGCGATCTCCACCGCCATCGCGCCGATGATTCCCATTTTCATCAGCAGTTCCTCCTATTTGGGGTAAATCAGCCGGTCCGGTCCGATTCTTTCCAGCAGATCAGCATACCGCTTTCCCCAATAATTAGCCATAGGCAAACTCATATCCAGATAATTCCCGCAATCCTTTGCGCTGGCACCGGGAACCTCATCATCAAACCTTTCAATAAACCGGAAGCAGTCCTGAATCAATGGGACGATATCCTCCGACTCATAATTGCCCGCCAGAAGCAAATAAAATCCGGTACGACAACCCATAGGCCCAAAATACAACACCCGATCCTTCCAGATGGGCTCATTGCGCAAATAGGTAGCCGCCAAATGTTCAATTGTGTGCATCTCGGCGGTATTGAGAACCGGCTCCTCATTGGGGCTGGTCAAACGCAGGTCAAAGGTCGTCACCGTTTCCGTACCCACCTGGTCTTTCCGGGACACATACAGCCCCGGCTGTAAACGAATATGGTCAATGGTAAAGCTGGTGATTTTTTCCATAGTCTCGCCCCCTTCACTTCATAACATCATACCGCACATTATGGCTAAATGCAAGCAAAAATCCCACTCAACCTGCCGTTTAATCCCACTCAACCTGCTGTTGAAAACAGAAATTTTCAGAATAGAAGAATAATTGATAGCTTTTTCCCAAATTTTATGGCATGATATAAACACAAGGAGGGATTCAAATGGAACAGTCCATTGGAAAACAAATCGCAATTCACCGAAAGCGCCTGCAATTGACTCAGGAACAGCTTGCAGAAAAATTAGGTGTCACCGCCCAGGCAGTAAGCAAATGGGAAACCGGTCAATCCTGTCCGGATATTGCCTTACTCCCCAAGCTGGCAGGGATATTCCAAATCAGCGTTGATGAATTGCTGGGCAAAGAGCCTAAGCAGGTGTTCACCGCCGAAGTGGTAACGGAAGAAGACCAGCTGCAGAATGAAAATAGCGGTTTTGAATTTCACTGGGACAGCGGCAGATCCGGCGCGCTGACCTTTGCTCTTGCGGTACTGCTCTTTGGCGGCCTGTTTCTGTTGTCCAAAATCAAACAATGGGACGTATCCTGGTGGAGTATTTTGTGGCCCAGCTTCCTTCTTGTTTATGGTGTTAAAGGAATCTTCGGCAAATCCTTTTTCTTCGGCACGGGCTGCGCCCTGGTCGGCGGATATTACCTGTTAAACAACTTAAACATCTGGCGCCTGAACATTAGTAATGAGCTTTTGATCCCCATTGCGGTAATCATATTTGGCATCAGTCTGCTGATTGACGCCTGCAAAAAGCCCAAATCCCCCTCGTTCCAGATAACACGGAACGGCATTCATTTGGATTCCGAAAAGTGTGTCCGTAACTATTGTGTCGACGAAGACTCTTTTGACTATTCCCTCTCCTTTGGAAAGGAAATTCAGCGCATCGATATGCCTATCCTGAAAGAAGGTGAAATTACCTGCTCCTTCGGCAGCTTGACTGTGGATTTCAGCGGTTGTGAGAAGGTAACAGAAAACTGTAAATTGGAGTTAGACTGCTCCTTCGGTTCTCTGACCCTGCTTATTCCCCGCCGTTTCCGGATTGAAGCCAACTCCGACACTGCTTTCGGCAACCTGAAAATTTCCGGCACGCCTGACCCCAACCCGCAAGGAGTCATTCAGGTAGAATCCGATGTAAGCTTTGGCGAAACCGTCATTAATTACATATAATCTTCTTCCGGCGGCAATTGCCGCCGGTTTTTTATAAATAAAAGGATTGACAAATTACACAAATTGGACTAAAATCCATACCATAAACCATGGCTGAGGTCGCGGTGTCCAAAAGTAATGCCCGGTTTGGCAATTGCCGGCGCAGGAAAGGGGCCACCGCCGAAGAAACTTCCGGTGCCAAACGGCTGTTTCTGGGGCTGCGCAGAATATGCGCAGAACTGTCATCTTTTCAGATGGTGCGCTGACTTGGGGTAACGAAATTTCTGTGCCCTGTGTCACTATGACATGGGGTTTTATTTATTAAGGAGAAAGAACATGAAAAAAACACCTTTTCTGACACTGGATACAGCGAAGAAAATCATCGCTCAGATCCCCACCCCCTTCCACCTCTACGATGAGGCGGGAATCCGAGCCAATGCCCGGGCGCTGAACGAAGCATTTTCCTGGAATCCCGGCTTCCGGGAGTATTTTGCCGTAAAAGCCACGCCCAATCCCTATATCCTGCAAATTCTCCACGAGGAAGGCTGCGGCTGTGACTGTTCCAGCTACACAGAGCTTTTGCTTGCCGAAGCGGTGGGCATTACCGGTAAGGACGTCATGTTCTCCTCTAACGTAACCCCGGAAAAAGATATGCGCAAAGCCTGGGAGATGGGCGCTTACATCAACTTAGACGATGCCACCCACGTGGAATTTCTGGCAAGCATCGCCCAGCCCATGCCCGATACCGTTTGCCTGCGCTTTAACCCCGGCGGATCTTTCAGTTTGGGTAATACCATTATGGATATGCCCCGGGACGCTAAATACGGCATGACCGAAGACCAAATGGCCGGCGCCATCAACCGGCTCATGAGTCTGGGTGTCAAGCATTTCGGTATTCATGCCTTCCTGGCATCCAATACCACCACCAACGAATACTATCCGGAGCTAGCAGCCCAGCTGTTTCGTCTGGCCGTGCGCCTGCACAACGCCACGGATGCCCACATCGCCTTTGTTAACCTCTCCGGCGGCATCGGCGTGGATTACCGGCCGGAGCAGCCCTGCTGCGACGTTCGGGTCATCGGTGAAGGTGTCCGGCAGCGCTACGAGCAAATCCTGATCCCCTGCGGCATGGGCGACGTCGCCATCTTTACTGAGCTTGGCCGTTTTATGCTTGCTCCCTACGGTCACCTGATCTCCACAGTACTTCACCAAAAGCACATCTACCGGGAATACGTAGGTCTCGATGCCTGTGCAGCAGACCTGATGCGCCCCGCCATGTACGGTGCGTATCACCACATTACGGTACTAGGTAAAGAAAACGCCATTTTGGATCATGTATACGATGTCACCGGCGGCCTCTGCGAGAATAACGATAAATTCGCCATCGAGCGCAGCCTTCCGGAAATCGAAATCGGCGACATTCTGGCGATTCATGACACCGGCGCCCACGGCCACTCCATGGGATATAATTATAACGGTAAGCTCCGTTCCGCAGAAGTCCTTTTGAAACCCGATGGCAGTTTTCAGCTGATCCGCCGGGCGGAAACCCCTGCCGACTATTTTGCCACCTTCGACGGCACGCCCTTCCATTTTGGAGAGTAATTGTGCAAGGTGCACAAATTAAGCCCCGAAATTTTGTGACCTAAAACGCAATTTTACAAATAATTTACGTGCTCCTTTTGAAAAACTGTGATATAATGTTAGTGGCAGAGAATACACTGTCAATGCTGTGCATCAAAGGAGACCTTATGAACAGTAACAATATCTTATTTTTCCTGACACCAAAAGCCATGTGCGCATATCTTTATGACGATTACACCATGCGCCAGGCCTTGGAAAAGATGGAAACCTCCGGCTTTGCCGCCCTGCCGATCCTCAATAAACGGGGCGAATACCGGGGCACTCTCACGGAAGGCGATCTTCTCTGGGCCATCAAAAATGTTTGTTATATGGATATGCGTCAGGCCGAGGCACACCGGATTATGGAGATCTCCCGCCGGCGGGACAACGTCCCCGTCCGGGTCACCACCTCCATGCACGACCTGGTGACGCGGGCCAGCACCCAGAACTTCGTTCCCGTAGTAGACGACAAAGATACCTTTATCGGTATCGTAACCCGGGGCAATATCATCAAGTACTGCTCCCAGCACTTATTCCCCGATGACTGATATCCTGTACATTCCGGGCGTGCCAAAACGGCACGCCCATTCTATTTGGCAAGGATAATTGACAAATTAGGCGGTTGGGGTTACAATGACCCTAAGCATTTTTTACGATGAGGTGACTCCTATGGAACAAAAACTGCATTTGGAAACCCTTTGTATTCAGGCCGGCTATACCCCGGGCAACGGCGAGCCCCGGCAGATCCCCATTATCCAGAGCACTACATTTAAATATGGCAGCTCCGAGGAGATGGGCAAGCTCTTCGATCTGGAAGCAGACGGTTATTTTTACTCCCGCCTGGCGAACCCCACCTGTGATGCGGTGGCGGCAAGAATTGCCGCTTTGGAGGGCGGCAGCGCTGCAATGCTCACCAGCTCCGGCCAGGCAGCAAATTTCTACGCCATGTTCAACATCGCATCCTGCGGTGATCATATTGTTTCCAGCTCTGCCATCTACGGTGGCAGCTACAATCTTCTGGCCGTGACCATGAAGCGCATGGGTATCGAGGTAACCTTTGTAGATCCCGACTGCTCCGAAGAGGAACTGGACGCCGCGTTCCGGCCTAACACCAAGCTGCTCTTTGGCGAAACCATCGCCAATCCGGCGCTGACTGTGCTGGACATTGAGAAATTCGCCCGGGTGGCGCACAAAAACGGCGTGCCGCTGATCGTTGACAACACCTTCGCCACTCCTGTCAACTGCCGTCCCTTTGAGTGGGGCGCAGACATTGTCACCCACTCTACCACCAAATATATCGACGGTCACGCCAGCACCGTAGGCGGCTGCATTGTAGACAGCGGTAAATTCGACTGGACCAAATATGCAGATAAATTCCCCGGCCTGTGCACCCCCGACGAAAGCTACCACGGCGTGACCTACACGGAGCGTTTCGGCATCGGCGGCGCATTCATCACCAAATGTACCGTTCAGCTGATGCGGGATCTGGGCTCTGTGCAAACGCCCCAGAACGCCTATTATTTGAATCTGGGTCTTGAAAGCCTCCCCCTGCGTATGCGCCAGCATTGCGCCACCGCTCAAAAGGTTGCCCAATTCCTGAAAAACCATGATAAGGTGGCATGGGTCAAATATTGCGGTCTGGAAGGTGATACCTATTACGCTCTGGCGCAAAAATATATGCCAAATGGCTCCTGCGGTGTTATTTCCTTCGGTTTGAAAGGTGGCCGCACCGCTGCGGAAACATTTATGAAGCACCTGAAACTGGGCTCCATCGAAACCCACGTGGCCGACTCCCGCACCTGCTGCCTCCACCCTGCCTCCTCTACCCACCGGCAGATGTCCGATGCGGAGCTGGAAGCAGCCGGCGTAGGCGCCGATCTGATTCGCCTCAGCTGCGGTCTGGAAAACGCCGAGGATCTCATCGCCGATTTGCAGCAGGCGATCGAACAGGTATAAAACCATGGCAGATCAATATTCCCGCACCCGACTCTTACTGGGCGATACCGGTATCAACCGGCTGCGCAACGCCCGGGTAATCCTTTTCGGGCTGGGTGGTGTCGGCGGCTATACCGCAGAGGCTTTGGCCCGGGCAGGTGTTGGGCATATAGACTTGGTGGATCACGACACCGTAAGCCTTACCAACCTGAACCGACAGGTTCTGGCGCTCCACTCCACCATAGGGCAATACAAGGTAGATGTGGCAAGATCAAGAATCCTGGATATCGATCCCACCATTGAAGTCCGCGCTCACAAGACCTTCTTCCTGCCGGAAAATGCCGATGACTTTGATTTTACCCAATACGATTATGTGATCGATGCCATTGACACCGTAACCGGCAAACTGGCGATCATCGAAAAAGCCCATGCCGCAGGCGTTCCGGTCATCAGCTGTATGGGCACCGGAAATAAATTAGACCCCTCGGACTTCCGGGTGGCGGATATTTCCAAAACCTCCGGCTGCGCTTTGGCGAGGATCATGAGAAAAGAATGCGCCAAGCGCAAGATCAAGGGTGTAAAGGTA
The DNA here is from genome assembly GCA_045589195.1 of Faecousia sp. Classification (GTDB taxonomy): domain Bacteria; phylum Bacillota; class Clostridia; order Oscillospirales; family Oscillospiraceae; genus Faecousia. Next base: position 7,634 of record JAZNFY010000074.1, read on the forward strand.
GTCTACTCCCAGGAACTGCCCCTGACTCCCGATGACGACCCGGAAACGAAAGCCGAAAATCCCGGCCGCCGCAGCACTCCCGGATCTGTGCCCTTTGTGCCCGGCGCCGCCGGTTTCGTGCTGGCGGGAGAAGTGATCCGCACCCTTGCATTATCATCTGAATAAAAAAGTGCTCCGGAATATATCCGGGGCATTTTTATGCATAAAACAACGGAATATATTCATTCCTATTATGCAAATATTCATTGTGTATTCATCAATTTTGTATATTTTTTATACTTAACCTTAAAAAAAACCAGTTTATTTGGATAAACATACAGTTGACATTGCATAAATATTCATGCTATAATTCAGTCATCAAAAATAACCCCCCGGGGTATAAAGGAGTTAATAAAAATGAAAAAACTGATCGCTTTTTGTCTCACTCTGGTTATGATGCTCGGTCTGTTCACCGGCTGCGTGATTGAAGAAAATAACGCCGGCGTCAACAAATTTAACCTAACCACCGTTAAAGAAGGTTACCTCACCGTAGTAACTTCTCCCGACTATGCACCCTATGAATTCTACGCCATCGTCGACGGCGAGCCCCAGCTGGCAGGCTTCGACATGGATCTGGCAAAGTACATCGCAGATTACCTGGGCTTGACCCTGGATGTGATCCCCATGAGCTTTGACGGTATCGTTGGTGAGATGGGTGCCGGTGTCGCTGACCTGGCTCTGGCCGGTCTTTCTCCCGATCCCGAGCGTGCCGAGAAAATGGACTTCTCCATGATCTACTACGGCGGCAAGCAGGCATTCGTGACCAACGCTGCCAACAAGTCCAAGTTCACTGACCTGGCTTCCACCAACAACGCTGAATATTCCATCGGCGCGCAGACCGGCACGATCCAGATGGAACTGGCCGAAGCCAACAGCCCCGATGCTGACATCGTTTCCCTGAAATCCGCTACCGACATCATTGCAGAAGTCGCTGCCGGCACTCTGGACGGCGCATATATCGAATGGGACGTCGCCCAATCCTATAAGAACACCTACTCCAACCTGGAAATCCTCTGCGAAGTTCCCTATGAAGAAGACGGCAACATCATCGGTGTTAACAAGGGCAACGCAGACCTGCTGAAATATGTCAACGAAGCCATTGAAAAGTGCGTCAACGACGGCACCTTCGCGCAGTTCCTGGAAAAGGCTAATACACTGGCTGCCGGCGAGAAGTACGAGGGCACTCTGGACGAAGATGGCAACATTCCCACTGACACCGGCAACGGTGATAGCGACGACGAACAATAACTGAACCATAACAACCCAATTCCTCCCCTCTTTGGGGAGGAATCGGTGCGTTTTAACAGAAGTAACAAAGGAGCAATTCTCATGGGAAATCTCATCACTGCCAAGGGTTTTGAAACCTGCTGGCGATATGCAGAGCTATTTCGGCAAGGCATAATCGTTACTGTTCTCTTGGCATTTTTCACCGTTATCATCGGTTTTATTCTCGGCATTTTGCTGGCCATAGCCAGATTGAGCGACATTCGCCCCTTACGCTTTTTAAGCCTGGACAAGAACGGACGCCTGCGTGGCAACGGCATCTTGCTAACCATCAGTAAGTTTAACCCTATTTCCTTCTTAGCCACCTGCTATGTAGAAGTCATTCGCTCCACACCAGTGCTGGTGCAGATTATGATCATTTACTTTGGCGTTTTCCGTTTGGTGCGTTTACCCAATGTAACCCTACTGGGCTTTTTGAAATTGCAGCGTTTTTTGCCCGGTGTTGTTGCCTTGGGCATGAACTCCGGCGCATATCTTTGCGAAATTATCCGCTCCGGTATCCAGTCCATTGACGGCGGCCAGTCCGAAGCCGCCCGCTCCCTGGGTCTTTCTCAGCGCAAGACTATGCTATACATCATTCTACCCCAGGCTCTTCGGAACATCCTGCCCGCTATTGCCAACGAGTTTGTGGTAATTATCAAAGAATCCGCCATTGCCTATACCATCGGCGTGCCGGATCTGATGGCCGCAGTAAACGATGTCCGCGGCGCAGCCAGCATTATCATGGAGCCTCTTTTGGTAGCAACGGCCGTTTATTTCTGCCTATGCTTCCCCACCTCCAAACTGATTGCTTACGTAGAAAGGAGAATGAGCCGTGGCAACAAACGATAAGCTGATCCAGGTAAAAAACCTGAAAAAGCATTATAACAAAGGCGCCATCCGTGCTTTGGACGATGTAAGCATTGACATTCACAAAGGTGACGTAATGGTGGTCATCGGTCCTTCCGGTTCAGGCAAATCCACCCTGCTGCGCAGCCTTAATTTAACAGAGATCCCTACCGACGGACATATTATTTTTAACGGAGTAGACATTACCCAGAAGAAGATCCGCAACGAAAAGGGAAAGCTCGTAAAATTGGACCTGGATAAACACCGCCAGAAAATGGGCATGGTATTCCAACATTTTAACCTGTTCCCCCACATGACCATTTTGGACAATATGACCCTTGCCCCCACGAAAGTCAAAGACGCAGCCAAAGCAGACGCAAAAGAAAAAGCCCTGGCCCTGCTAAAACGGGTCGGACTGGAAGACCGAGCAGGCGCATACCCCATTCAGCTCTCCGGCGGACAAAAGCAGCGCGTGGCCATTGTTCGTGCTCTTGCCATGAACCCCGAAGTCATGCTCTTTGACGAGCCCACCTCCGCCCTGGACCCGGAAATGGTCGGCGAGGTTCTGGAAGTCATGAAAGAGCTGGCAAAAGAAGGTATGACCATGATCGTGGTAACCCACGAAATGGGTTTTGCCAAGGAAGTGGGCAACCGGGTGGTCTTTATGGATGCAGGTAAGATCGTAGAGCAAGGCACCCCTGAGGAGATTTTCGACAACCCCCAGAACCCCCGTCTGAAAGACTTCCTTTCCAAAGTTTTATAAAATTACAAGCCGGCAGGTAACCCTGCCGGCTTGTTACATTTCCTTTCTCTTTTCCCGGGGGGTCATACCGTAAACTGCATGAAACTCCCGGTTGAAACTGCGAACACTGCCGAACCCGGCTTCCAGCGCAACCTCCGACACCGAAAGCTCCGGCTTTTCATGCAGCAACCGAATTGCAAAATAACAGCGCAATATATTCACATATTTGGTAAAATGCACACCGCAGCACTGATGAAACACCCGGCTTAAATACCCAGGATGCACACCCAAAATCTTAGCAACCGCTAGCAAGGAAACATCTTCTGTCCGGAAATTCCAACCGATATGCAGAAGCGCCCGAGTAAAAATTTCCTTCTCCACCGGCTTCTGTGCAATTTCAAAACCACACTTGCTCCAAAACTCCTGACAAAGAGGATAAAGCACCGCTTTATATCGAATCTTATCCGCTTCTTCCGCAGAGATATTCCCCTCCGGCAAGTTCCGATCGCACATTGCTAACGTCCATGGAGATAAATCACACACTGCCCTTACCAACAGTTTATTTCGGATACAGGTGTAAAAATCGTCCACAAACTCCGGAGAAAACTGGATCACAAAGCATGAAGAATGCTCCTCCGTGCAAAAAGAATGAGGCTCAAACGGCAGCACCAACGTGCCCTGTCCTGCTTGAATGATCCGTGTCCTGCCAGCGACCTCCATAATCAACTCCCCTGCCGTAACACAGACAATTTCCATCCTGTAATGCAAATGCACAGAGCATTGCACATCACTATGGCGCTGCGCAAGAAAGAAATTCTTCTCCTGCCGCAGTTCCTGAACATTCAACCGGTACAATGAAATCCTCCCTCTTTTCTCAAAAGGTTAAATATTGTCCAGTTATTCTATCACAATTGGCTTGCGCCTGTCAACAGAGGCATATTAATATATACTCACTAGGAAGTGATGACATGATCTTTTTTCTCTATTTAGGACAATTTTTCACCAATGCAGCAGGCGATTATTGCAATCGGCTATACAGCCATAATTCTGATAAATTGTCCGATTATTTAATCAATGTCATTGCCACCGGAATCATTGCCATGGGCTTTTTCTATGTTCTTTCCGGATTTTCCTTTATGTTTAACTTCCGAACAGTTCTCTATGCCCTATTTTTTGGTGTCGCCATTATATTCAGCAGAATATTGACTTTGCTGCGGTTGCGGCTCATGGAAATCATACAAATCACCTTGATTTCTGATCCGCTTTCCCTTATTGTTACATTTATAGCAGGATGGTTGTTTTTCGGAGAGTCCATCAATTGGATCTCCGGCATACGGCTATTACTTTCACTAATTGCGGCAGTCATAACCCTTTTCTGCAAATCTCCGACAAAAAAGCAGAACAAGAAGAGCCACTCCATTTTTTGTCTGATTCTGACTGTGCTGATTGTTATTCTTGGTGTATTCACTTCCGCTCTTCAAAAGGCCTTCGCTTTAGATCCGAATGCCACAGACTCCAATTCCATGTTCTTCCTAACCAACGTGTTCACGGTGGCAATTTGTCTGCTTTGGCTGTTGCTCCTGCACAAGGGCAAAATGTCCCAGCTATTGGGAGATTTCAAAACCCTCGGCATCAAAAAATACAGCGCAATTATTTTAAGCACTCTGACATCCAACCTGGGCTCCGTGCTGACGATTCAAGCTTTGGCCATTGTCCCCCTATCCATTCATACACCCGTAGCCGGCGCAATCGGTAAACTATCTACTACCGCAGTCAGCTACTTTGTAAAAGAAAAGGTCCCCGTTTTCCCCGTAATTCTGGCGCTGATTTCCACATTACTTGCTTTCTTTGAACTATAAAAGGAGAAATTGCCATGATCGATTACACAAATTCTTCTACCTTATATCTTTCTCAGGAGTTTGGATCGGATAATAACTCCGGTTTTTCCCCCGTAACCAACAACCGTGGAGAAGGTCCCGTCCAGTCCTTTCAACGCATCATTGAGCTGTTGCACACCATGCGCTCCAATGGCGTCTTGCAGCCCATTACTGTTAAGATCATGGGCGTTTACTATCTGGACTCGCCCGTAACACCGGGTTTTGAAGCATGCACACGCTTCTTCGGCAAACATCATTCCCTACGGGACATAACCTTTGAGTCCTACGGTAAAAACCGCGCCCGAATCATCGGCGGCAAAAAACTAACCGGATTTCAATCCGATCGATTTAACGGCACCGACTGTCTTTCCCTCTATATCCCGGAAGTGAAGGAAGGCACCTGGGATTTTACCGATCTTTATGTAAATGGCACGCGCGCAGCGCTAACCCGCTACCCCAAGGCCAGCACTCTGCAAGCTATTGCCACAGAGAACCCCACCGGGAATCTGCATAATGGCTCCAAGTGGTTCATTGCCAAAACCGAAGACCTGAACGGCATCGATGTAGAAAATGCTTCCATCTCTTTCTGCCATTACTGGATTGACGAGCACACGCCCGTGGAAAGCTACGACCCGGAAACTGGAAAGCTGACTATGGCGCTGCAATCCCGTTTCTTAATCACCACCAATTACGCCAGCCCCGTGGAAAAAGACCACGCCTCCGACTTAAACTATTATCTGGAAAACATATCCACCACCTTCTCCGAACCGAACACCTGGTTCCTGGATCGGAAAACCGGTATGCTCTATTACATTCCGGAAAACCCGAAGATTTCCCCGGAGGAACTGGAAATCTTCGCCCCCACCCAGAAGCATTTCTTCCAATTCATCGGCACAGAGGAAAACAAGCTTTCCGGCATCCGTCTGCGGAATCTGGACCTGTTCTGCACCAGAGGCGAATACCGCAGTCGTTCCGATTCCGATGTAAGTTACGCCTCTGATCCGCAATCAGTCTGTAACGGCCATGGAGCAATACAATTCCAATATGCAGAAAACTGCGAGCTGGATCATTGTAACATTCTCTGCACCGGTCTGCACGGCGTTAAAATTGGCTCTGGCTGTGAAAATATCCGAGTTAAAAACTGTCGCATGGAGAATTTGGGCGGCGGTGGCGTCGTCATTGAAGGCCGCATGGCCTCCGAATCCGAAACACTGGATACCCGCAGCTGCCAAATCCGAGATTCTCTGATCCGTAACATTGGTCTACGATACGCAGCCGCCTGTGGCATTCTGCTGAAAAACAGCGCCCATAACGAAATCTGCGACAACGAAATCTGTTACACCGAGTACACCGGCATATCCGCAGGCTGGGTCTGGGGCTACCGCCCCTCCACCTCCAACGCAAACCTCATAAAAGGAAACCACATCCATCACATCGGCGCAGGTAAACTTTCCGACATGGGTGGCATATATCTTCTCGGTCCGCAGCACGGCACAGTTGTAACGGAAAACCACATTCACGATGTCAACAGTGCCTTCTACGGCGGTTGGGGTATCTACGCTGACGAAGGCTCCTCCTATCTGACGGTAGAGAAGAACTTGGTTTACCGGTGCAAATATAACTGCTACCATCAGCATTACGGCGCATTCAACGTGGTTCGGGATAATATCTTTGCATTCAGCGGTCATGAATTGGTTGCCGTCACCCGAGACGAAGCCCACTGTGGTGTGATTTTCGAGGGCAACACTTACATTACCGACGGCAATGCAATCTACCGCTCCATTACTGACGGTACGGCAAACGCCTACCCCGGCGGTTTCCTGCCTCTACGTGCCGTCCGCAACCGAATTTGGGATATTTCGGGCAACGCTCCTGCCCTTACCCGCAACAGTTCTGGCGATATTGATCTGCTCACATGGCAGCAGCAATACGGCAAAGACGAGGAAACCGTCATCGAAAAACCGGAGAATATTGCAATTGATCCTGAAACACGCACCGTAACCATCCTATAATACATCAAAAACCGGTGGCATAAGCCACCGGTTTTCTGTTACTCCAAAACGTGCTGCAAGCCCATATCCAGGATGGTGCGCACATGGTCGTCCGCCAGGGCATAGACCATGTTTTTTCCCTCTCTGCGGTACTTAATCAGATGCATCTGTTTCAAAATCCGAAGTTGGTGGGAAATGGCGCTTTGGGAAAGCCCCACGCCCTCGGCAATATCACCCACGCACAGCTCCCGCTGCCGCAAAAGCGACAGGATCTGTACTCTTGTGGGATCCCCAAAAGCCTTGAAAAGCTCCGCAATATTCTCAATTGTATCTTTATCCGGCTGGTAAACCATTCTCTGACCTCCCGGTGTTTTTTCTCATTTTAACCCATTTTTATTCCAGATGCAACCTTTTTTCCTATACCGGCGACATTTCTGCACTTTCCGGTCTTCCGCGCATAAAATGTCCTGTAAGCATTTTGCTTCATGCTATTAACGGGAGGTATCCACATGTCTGATAACAGTCAGGACACCCTGCGTTGCAATCCCCAGGATATTCAGCAGGCCATGTCCATTCACACAAGAAAAATCACGGACAGCTGCCGTGATAAAGACTGTATCGAAGATCTTCGGGTCTACCTGAGCCGCGCATCTCAAAGCATTTTGGACACCTGTGCCAGTGTTAAAGTGCGCTGTGCAGAGCTTTTATACACATATATCGATGTCGAACCGGTAGCCTTTGACCGGAATCATTACTGCATCGACGTAACATTCTACTACCGCGTTCTTGCCGATGCCATCATCGGCACCGCCCGCCCCGCTGCCCTTTACGGCTTAGCGGTATTCACCAAACGCGCCGTTCTCTGCGGTGAAGACAGCCGCGCCCACATTTACCGCAGTGATACCCGCCTGTGCGAGGCCGATGGCATCACCCGGTACTTTACCAATCTGCCCACCGCCGTGGTGGAGGTGTTGGATCCCATGGTGCTCTCCTCCAAGGTTCGGGAAGTTTGCGACGACAAATGCCACGATGACACCACATTGCAAATCCCTGCCGCCATTTGCAAAGCATTTGAAGATGACCTGGTCCTTTCCGGTGAGCGCCGCCGGCTTTACGTGACTCTGGGTCAATTCTCCATCATCCGTCTGGAACGGGATGCCCAGCTCATTGTTCCCATGGTAGATTACGCCATTCCCACCAAGGAATGCTGCGATTCCCCCGGCTGCACGGAAGACCCCTGCGAGATGTTCTCCCGCATTCCCTTCCCTGCCACACAATTCGCACCCAACAACTGTGACGGCGGCTGTGCCGACAATGACGGCTACCGCACCACCTGCCCTTGCCGCAACGACTAATCGAAACCGCCGGAGGGTTTCCCCTCCGGCGGCACTGTTTTATCCGCGCAAAATCCGCTTTCTTGCAAGGTTAATGGGACCTTCCTGCATGTGATTGATCCAGGAAAGACTCTTGCCGCAGCCGTACGCCACACAGGAATCCGGATCATCTGCCAAGGTGCAAAGTACCTCTGTACGCTCCGTAAGCAGCTTATCCATACCCCAAATTTGACTGCCGCCACCGGTCAGAGTAATGCCGTTCTCCGCAATATCACTAACCAATTCCGGGCTGGTCTCCTCCAAAACTGAAAGCGCCTCATCTGCGATCTGTCGGGCAAGTCGATTCAGCGTTTCAAATATTTCAGAAGAAAGGAGCGTCACTTCTCTGGGACGGCCGGTTTTTGCGTCCCGGCCTCTGACGTTCATGCTCACCGTCTCGGGTCTTGGGAAAACGCTGCCGATCTGAATCTTCACATCCTCCGCCGTTGCCTGGCCAATGACAATACCGTGCTTTTTCCGAACATATCTGGCAATGGCTTCATCAAAGGTACTGCCTGCCACTTCCAGAGAAGAAGATGCCGCCACACCATTGAGTGTAAGCACCGCAATATCTGTCGTACCGCAGCCGATATCCACAACCATCTGCCCCTTCGGCCCCCGAATATCCAAACCTGCGCCCAAAGCCGCTGCCAAGGGCTCCTCGATCAGATAAACACGCCGGGCGCCGGCATCCATAGCTGCATTGATCACCGTGCGTTCTTCCACCTCAGTGACACCGCTGGGCACACTGATGACCACTCTTGGCTTGGGCGTAAACAGAGAAGACTTGGAAACTTCCCGGAACAGCGTCTGCAACATGCGTACCGTCATCTCATGATCAGAGATTACGCCGTTTTTCAGCGGATGCATGGCAACCACGTTGCCCGGTGTTCTGCCCAACATATTCCGGGCAGCTGAGCCCACCTGCAAAATCTTACCGGTGTTCTTGTCCACCGCAACCACAGAGGGTTCACGGAGTACAACGCCCTTTCCATCCACATAAATCAGCACGTTGGCTGTTCCCAGGTCGATACCCAGATCATAAGAAAATAATTGCATATTCCTCACCTACTTATTTTTCCGTCCCGCCGGGCAACCGCCACAGCGCCGCAGCACACTTGTTTCGCACCGGCCGTCAAAAGAATCCGAGCAGCCTCTCCGACAGTTGCACCGGTGGTAATTACATCATCAATCAGCAAAATACGCTTTCCTGCCACAATTTGCTTATCCATCACCCGATAAGCGCCCAGTACATTTGCCCGACGCTCCGCTTGACCGGTAATGCCCGATTGCGGCCGGTTATTGCGCACCTTCTTCAATAGCTTTATTGGTCTTGCGCCCAATTCACTACTCACCGCCTCCGCGATCAGCTGTGCCTGGTCATACCCTCGCCGAAATTTCCGCAAGGACGCAGTGGGCACCCATGTAATGACGTCAAACTCCTCCGGATATTCCTCGGAAAGTTTCATTGCCAGAAGTCTTCCGTAGCACTGGGCATAACTGCGCCTGCCATGGAATTTATACCGCAGAATGCTGCTTCGTGCCGGGCCTTCATAATACCAGATTGCCACGAAGCTGTCAATAAAAGGAAACTTTTTCCCTTTTGCATTCCACTCCGGCTGATCCACCCGACAGCTATGGCACAAATCCGTTTCCCTTTTTTTCAACAGTTTTCCGCAAAGAACGCATTTGGGCGGAAACAGCAGCCGACCCAGTCCGTCAAGAAAAATCATGTTCCGTTCCCCTGTAACCGAAGCTTCAATCCGGAATAGCGATTACCCTTTTTGGCATTTTCCGTCATAAGCGCAATTGTCTCCTGCCTGCCCACCACAATCAGCAATTCCCTTGCCCGGGTGATAGCAGTATACAACACACTGCGGCTAAGCAGATACGGCGAGCCGTTCCACGCCGCTAAAATCACCGCCCGATACTCACTGCCCTGACTTTTATGAACCGTAATGGCATAGGCGCTTTCCAGCTCGTTCAGCTGCGTAAAATCGTACACCGCCTCCCGATCGTCGAAAAGTACCGTCAACGTCTCCTCTTGGAGATCAATCTCCGTGATTGTACCCACGTCGCCGTTGAAAATTCCACATCCAACGGTATCGGTATCACGCCTTTTCCATATTATATCATAGTTATTTCGGATTTGCATCACCCGATCGCCCTCCCGGAAAGAAAAATCTCCGAATTGGCGCTCTTTTTTTCGAGGGGCAGCCGGATTCAGCTCCTGCTGCAATATTTGATTCAACACGGCCGTTCCCACGCCGCCCTTTCTGGACGGGGAAAGAACCTGGATCTGTTCCGGCATAATACCCATATTTTTGGGCAAACGAGTACTGCACAAACCTGCTATGGTCCGCCGCACTTCCTCCTCCGATCGGCAAGGCAGGAAAAAAAAATCACTGGTTTTATTACTTAACTCCGGATATTCCCCCCGGTTGACCCGGTGTGCATTCATAACGATCAAACTTTCCTGAGCCTGCCGAAAGATCTCGGTCAGCCGCACCGCCGGAAGAACACCGCTGCGCAGACAATCTCCGAAGGGAAATCCCGGCCCTACCGGAGGCAGCTGATCCGGATCGCCCACAAAAACCAAGCGTTTTCCCTCCGGCACTGCCCGAAGCAGATCATGTAAAAGCAAAACATCCACCATGGACATTTCGTCCACGATCACCACATCCGCTTTTAAAGGATTGTGCTCATCTCTGGCGAAAACCATCTTGCCGGTAGACGGATCGATCCCCGCCTCCAACAACCGGTGAATGGTAGATGCCTCTTGCCCGGTCACTTCCGTAAGTCTTTGCGCCGCACGACCTGTGGGCGCTGCCAAAACGCACCGCAGCTGCATTTTTTCAAACAGGGATAATACGCCTTTCAAAATGGTGGTCTTTCCCGTTCCCGGGCCACCGGTGATCAGCAGCAAACCTTCCGTTGCCGCTTGGCGAATTGCCTGCTCCTGCTGCTGAGAGTAAGCAACCTGGCTTTCCATTGCAGCGGCGCGAAGCCAGGATTTGATATTTCTCGGTTCTGAAAAACTGTACTTTGCCGCAGATTGCAGCCGCCGGGCAATGTAACACTCCGCTTCATAAAGCTCCGGCAAATATAGAATATCCATATTCGCCAGCGTATCCCGGACAAGCAGCTGATTTTTAAGTAATGTCTCCACACTTTTGGCAACCACCGATTCCGGCACGCTCAGCAGCTCCGCCGTAGCGGCAATCAGCTTGCCTTCCGGCAGAAAACTATGCCCTGCGGCCAGATTATACCGAAGCTCAAACACAATACCCGATCGCACGCGCCGGGGGTCTTCCCCGGAAATGCCCAACTCAATGGCGAACCGGTCCACCGCGCCAAAAGGCGCATCCAACCCTTCATCGGTCAGAAGATACGGGTCATCATACAATAGCTCCACCGTACCTTCTCCGTACACCTTATAAGCCCGTACCGCAAGCTCCGCAGGCAGCTGATGCAGCGCAAAAAATTCCATCAGCTGGCGCATGCCCACCCGAACCCGGAACGCCTCGCCAATGGCCTTGGCCTTATCCCGGGAAATGCCGGTAACCTCCGCCAGCCGTTCCGGCTCCTGCTCCATCACGTACAGAGTCTTATCTCCAAATTTTCGCACAATCCGGGCGGCAGTAACCGGACCGATACCCTTAATGATCCGGGCAGACAAATACCGCAAAATTTCCGACTCCGTCTGAGGAAGCAGCCGTTCCAAAAACTCCGCCTCAAACTGCCGGCCATAGCTGGGGTGACTACCCCATTTTCCCGTAACCATCAGCCGTTCACCGGGTACCGGCAGCGGAATGGTACCCACTACCGTCACCGTCTGGCCGTCATCTGCCGTAAGACGCAGAACGGCATAACCATTATCATAATTTTGGTACACCACGGCGCTTACCGCACCCTGGATAATCTCCAATTCCCGTTCTGCCAAATTTCTCTTCTCCCATTTCTTTTCTTATGTATAGTTTACAATATTTTTCCCCGGTTGCATAGTCTTTTTTTCTTTCCCCTCATAGGAAATCCTCTATTTACTTTTACCCGGTTTAATGCTACAATGATGCCATGAGAAAGGAGGCGATTGCTTGCGCGATTTTGGCAGAGAACTGCGTAATTTTTTCCGTAAAGGCGATATGGTGCTGCTGATCATGTGTCTTGCAATCTCCGCTTTCAGTTGTTTGGTCATATCCAGCGTCACCGGCGCGGAAAAATTCGGCGGTTCTTTACGTTACATTATCATTCACATCGCCGCCACAGGACTGGGCGTGCTCATGTTCGCCATCATGTCCTCCATCGATCTTGAGTTTTTATCGGAGCATCGAATGGCTCTGGTCATCATAAACGTGTCCCTTCTGCTCCTGCTGATCCCCTTCGGTACCGACAATAACTCCGGTAACCGCAGCTGGCTGAGTTTCAGCTTTCTTCCCTTCGATATTCAGCCTGCTGAAATCTGTAAAATATTCTACATTCTAATCAACGCATCCATTATGGCATCCCACCAAAATAACGTATCCTCATGGCGAAGTGTGATCCACATGGGTACGCATTTGGCCATTATCGCCGGCTTAAACATGGCACTGTCCCGGGATCTCGGCGTTACGCTGATCTTTGTGTTCATCTTCCTGGGCATGGCCTTTGCAGGCGGCGTAAAGCTTTTGTGGTTTGCCTTTGCCGGCGGCTCTCTGGCCGTTGCATGGCCATTTATTTGGAATTACTTTTTAGACAGTCACCAAAAGAAACGTATTTTGGTCCTTTTCGACCCCTCCGTTGACCCCCAGGGCACCGGCGTGCGCTACCACTCCAAGCTCAGTATTCAATCTCTCACCGGCGGCGGCATGACCGGCCAGGGCCTGTTTAACGGCAACCGAACCCAGGCAGGCGTGCTCCCGGCGCAGCATACCGACTTTATTTTCTCCTCTATCGGTGAAGAATTGGGCTACTTAGGGTGCGGACTGGTGATCGTCATGCTTTTATGCCTGGTGGCCCGGTGTATCTGGGTCGGCGTCCATAGTCCCGACTATATGCGCCGTACCGTATGTTACGGTGCCGCTGCTGCACTGATGTTCCAGATCATCGTCAACATTGGCATGTGTATCGGTTTGATCCCGGTCATTGGCCTGACTCTGCCGCTAATTAGCTACGGCGGCAGCTCGATCGTTACCATTTACGCCATGCTTGGGTTGGTGTCCGGCGTCCACGCACGACCGTCACCCCGAAGTCATGAGCGATATATTCAGCCCCCGCGATAAAGTTTTTTACAAAGGAGAACACAATATGAAACCGTTTATGGACAAGGATTTCCTCCTGGAAACCGAAACCGCCAAGCACCTGTTCCACGACTATGCCAAGCACATGCCCCTGGTGGACTACCACTGCCACTTAAACCCCAAAGAGATCTACGAGAATCGCCGCTTCAACAACCTGGTAGAGGTCTGGCTGGGCGGTCAGAACCCCGACGGCAGCTATGCCGGCGACCACTACAAATGGCGCATGATGCGCTCCAATGGCGTTGATGAAGAATATATTTCCGGTAACAAACCTCCCTATGAACGTTTTTTAAAGTTGGTTGAAGCTCTGGAACTGGCTATCGGCAACCCCATGTACCATTGGTGTCACCTGGAATTGCAGCTGTTCTTCGGTGTAAACGAACCCTTAACCCTGGAAAGCGCTCCCCGAATCTGGGAGCACTGCAACAAGCTTTTGCAGGAAGATCCGGACATGACCGCCCGGGGGCTGATCCGCAAGGCAAACGTGGCCTTTATCGGCACTACCGATGACCCCATTGATTCTCTGTGCTGGCACGAAAAAATCGCCGCAGACCCCACCATGAAGACCATCGTAGGTCCCTCCTATCGCCCTGACAAGGCCATCAATATTCACAAAGCCAGTTGGCAAAGCTATATGACCCAGCTGGCAAAGAGCGTAGGTAAAGAATCCCTTGACACCATGGAAGATGTGCTGGACGCACTGACCCAGCGGCTGGAATTCTTTAAAGAGCACGGCTGCCGGGCATCCGACCACGGTCTTGACTATATCCCCTTCCAAAACTATACCATGGAGCAGGCAAACGCTGTCTATCAGAAGGCGCTTCGCGGCGAGACCCTGACCGTAGAAGAAATCGATGGCTACCAGACCGTGATCCTGCTGCACCTGGGCAAAGCCTACCATCGCCTTGGTATCGCCATGCAGCTACACTATTCCTGCCTGCGCAATAACAACGAGCGGGTCTTCCGGGTCATGGGCCCCGACACCGGTGTTGACTCCATCAGCCAAAACACCTGCGGTGGCAACATCACTCAGCTTCTGTCCGTGCTGGACCTGGCAGGTCAGTGCCCCAGAACCGTACTCTACTCTCTGAACCCGGCAGACAATGCCCAGTTGGGCACCATCATCGGCTGCTTCCAGGACAGCTCCATTCCCGGCAAGATCCAGCACGGTTCTGCCTGGTGGTTTAATGATACCAAGACCGGCATGCAGGAGCAAATGACCTCCCTTGCTAACTTGGGCGTTCTGGGCAACTTCATCGGCATGCTCACCGACTCCCGGTCTTTCCTCAGCTACGCCCGGCACGACTACTTCCGCCGAATTCTGTGCAATCTCATTGGCAACTGGGTAGAAAACGGCGAATATGCCAACCACGATGCTTCTATGAAGAAGATCGTAGAAGGAATTTCCGCCAATAACGCCCTGCGTTATTTCGACCTGTAAGCCTTGATTTTCCCATGGGGCTTCGCTCACTG
>JAZNFY010000075.1:0-14099 GCA_045589195.1 Faecousia sp.
TCCCTGGTGAAGATCTTTAACCCAGAGCCGGTAAGCTTTTCGTTGGTGACGGCGGCGGTGCTTCTTTCTTCCATCGGCGTAAAGCTGTGGCTTTCCCGGTTTAACAGCGTCCTGGGAAAGAAGATCAATTCCAAGACCCTCTTCGCCACCGCTGCCGACAGCCGAAACGACTGCATCGCCACCGGCGCGGTGCTCCTCGCCGGACTGATCGAGGCCTTTACCCACTGGCAGGTGGACGGTTTTATGGGCCTGGGCGTTTCCGTTTTTATTCTGCTCAGCGGCGTAGGCCTTGCAAAAGAAACAATCAGCCCCCTATTGGGCGAGGCGGCCAGTCCCGAATTGCAGGCGATCATCATCAGCTATGTGAACAAGCAGCCCAAGGTGCTGGGCTATCACGATCTGCTGGTGCACGATTACGGCCCGGGTCAGCGATTCGCCTCGCTGCACGTGGAAATGGACAACCGGGAAGACCCCCTTTTATGCCACGAGCTCATTGACGACATGGAGCGGGAATGCCTGAACAACCACAACATCCACCTGGTGATCCACTATGATCCGGTGGTCACCGACGACCCCAAAATCAACCGCCTCCACGAAGAAGTAAAGGCACAGCTGCAAGCCATCGACCCACGGCTGAAAACCCACGATTTTCGCATGGTCTGCGGCGACGGTCACACCAATCTGATCTTCGACGTATCTCTGCCCGGAGATATGAAGGGCCGGGAAAAGGCCATTCGCACTCAATTGGAGCAGGCGCTTTCTCAAAAGGAAAACACCAGGATCTACACCGTCATCACCTTTGATCCCATGCCCTTTAACCAGACGGAGGATCTGTTGTAACGGGCTGTACTCTCTCACATCTGAAAACAGCCGGCGCGCCAGAATTGGCACGCCGGCTGTTTTTACGATTTTCCCCGCAGATTCTTCCTAAATCTGGGGGTTTCGGGAAAATTTACGCCTACATCTTGTGTTTCGACAAATTTTGCACCACTTTTGTGATATTATGGCGAAGCAGGCGCGGCACGAAGACGCACCACCGCGACAGTGGCATCGTCCGACCCGTCTGCCCGGCTGGATTTCAAAATCCTCGCCGCCATTTCCCCGGCGGGCTCCCCGGCCCGTTCCCAGCTCAGGTGCAGGTCTTCCTCTCTGCCTGCCCCATCACTGAGCAAAACCAGCGTCTCTCCCCGGCGCAGGGACAGCCGTTCCACCGTTTCCAGACCGTCGGTCACCGACAGTCCCGGCGGTGGCGTGGCTGTCCCGATTTTTATAGACTCGCCCCGGTCAATCAGATAGGAGGGCGCTGCGCCCCATTTATAAAGGGACACCCGGCCTGTATCCAGCATCAGCTCCGCCAAGTCGATGGTCACGATGCCCGCCTGGCCTTGCAGGGCGCAGAGACTGTTCACCGTACGCAGGGCGTGTTCTGCCGGATAGCCGGCGGTCAGGAGTTTTTTAAGCATCTCGCCCACCCGTTTACCCTCCCGGGCCGCTTCCTCGCCGGTACCCATGCCGTCACAAAGCATAATGTAATACCGGCACTCTACTCCCGCAAACCACAGACATCTGTCCCCATTGGCCGCTTCCCGGCTGGCAGTGCATACCGCCACCTCCGGCTGATACCACTGCTGAGGCGGATTCTTTCTGCCGGCCAAGGCATCAGAAAGCTGCCGCAGATACCCGGAAAGAAACCCATACTGCTGCACCACCGCCCAGCGATATTCCTCCCGCCGATCCCGGTCTGCCCGAATGGAGCGCAGCTGCTCTTGGGATCGGCGCAATTCCTGCACCAATCTGCCGGGTTTTCGGCAGCCCAGCGGCATATCCTCGCCGTTTCCCAGAGGCTTATGGAGCACCTCCGGGGAAATATCCTCCGGGCGCTCCCGGCAGGTCTTTCGGCAAGGGCAGGTGCCGCAGGCTCTCTGCGCCGCCCGGATAATCAGCGCCTGCTCGTCCACCGGCGCGTCCTCCACATCGTAGATCAGGGTCTTACTCTGCTCCAACACCGCCGCGGCCATTTCCAGCCGCACCTGCGCTACACCGGTTTCCCCCCGGCGGTAAGAAAGGTCCGGCTTTTCCTTTACGAAAATCGCTGCCACACCGCCCAAACCAAGACCGATCACCGGCGTAAAATCCGTCACACCGCACAGCAGCATCACCAAAAGATACACCGCCACCGGCGCGCCGTAACAAAACTGCTTTTTCTGCCAGGGCAGCAGCCGGAGCATATAGGCAAGGCTCAGCACGCCGGTCATGGGCACAAGGGTGATCTGGGAAAGATCCAGCGCCAGTCCCGCCAGCGCCGCCGCAGGAAATGCTCCCACGCAGGCCAGCGCTCCGGCGGCAATATACCCCAGTCCCACATAAGGCGTCACGGTAACCTGCGCCAAGGCCAGCACTCCAAGAGCCGCCACCGTCCAGTCCACCACAGGGTCCCGGCGGTTCACTGCGGCGGTAAATACCCCGGTGGTGCAAATGGCCAGGGCAATGCGAAGTAAGTAAATTGCCACCGGTGTGGCATCCTGCTGACAAAGCTGCATAAAAAGGCCGGAGGCCGCCACCATCAAGCCGGACAGCGTTGGCATCAGAAGAGGCGTGGACACCAAAATCTGCCTGCCGCCTAAAAATACTGCCGCCAGCACCCCCAGCATCACCCAAATCACCCCTTGGGTTCCGGCTGCGCTCCAAAAAAACAGGTAACCGGCCATACTCCCCGCAGCCACCAGCAGCGACGGCCAGCCGGTCAGGGCACACAGAAGACCCAGCGCCACCGGCTGACAGTGGTTACCCAAGCTGGCTGCCGGCAGCAAAAAGCCCACCAGCAAATACGCCACGCACTGCATCAGCGCATGAAGCCGCGGATGCAGCAATAGCCGCCGCAGTGTCCTGCGCCACCGGCGAACGTACACGCCCAACGAAACCATCATTTGTACCACAATCCTTTCCGTTTCCTGTTCAAATCCTACCACGGCAGCCGTGGCATTTTTTGTCGGAATGGGTGCCCGGGGAAAGATTCTTGCGCAGAAAACAAAAAAGGTGTATAATGACCTTACTTTTGAAAAGAGGTTACTGCTATGAAACAAATTCTGCGCATCGTCTGCGCGGTGATTGCCCTTATATTATTATCCGGCTGCGCTCCCGGGGAAAACATGGAGATTCTCCCCGGCGAAACCGGCACGACCACCGAAAGCGCCACCACCGAAACACTTCCGGCACCCACCGAGCCCAAACCTGAAAATTTCGTGCTTACCTTTGTGGGCGACTGCACCTTTGCGGATAACATCAAAAACGGCAATTATTATGCATCCTTTTACAACACCATCAAAGACGATTACGATTTTCCCTTTCAAAACGTACGAGAATATTTTCTGCATGACGACCTGACCCTTGTAAACTTAGAATGCGCCCTCACCGATTCTGACCCCACCGAAAAGGAAATGGAGTCGCTTAAAACCAAGCGCTTCCGTTTCCGGGGGTATCCGGAATATGTGAACATCCTCACCCGGGGCGGTGTGGAATTTGCCAACCTGGCCAACAACCACACCAAGGATTTCGGCGCCCAGGGACTGCTGGACACCCAAAACATTCTGACGGAAAATAATATCGCCATGGCCGCCACCGGCGGCAGCTGCCTGGTGCGCACCCAACGGGGTCTGGTCGTGGGCATCGTGGCCTACTATTTCACCTTCGGTGAAGAGGATATCCGGAGCAAGATCCAATCCCTGCGGGAACAGGGGGCGCAGCTGGTGATCGTTTCCATACACTGGGGCAACGAGGGCAAATACAAGCCCAACAGCAACCAAACGCGCTACGGCCATCTGGCCATCGACGCCGGCGCGGATATCGTATACGGCCATCACAGCCACACCTTGCAGCCGGTGGAATATTATAACGGCGGCGTGATCTATTACAGTTTGGGCAACTTCTCCTTCGGCGGCAACTATAACCCCGCCGACAAGGACACCGCCATTTTACAGCAGAATGTGCTGCTCTGGCCCGACGGCACGGTGACGTTAAGCAGCCTGGATATCACTCCCTGCCGCCTCAGCAGTGACTACAACCGGAACAACTACCAGCCCCTTCCTTATCAGGAAGACGACAAAGGCTACAAGCGGGCTTTGGAAAAACTAAGCGGCACTTACGCCGGGCCGGACGTGTTCGTTCCCTACGCATAAGGTCAAAAAGTTTGCTTTTTTACCCATTTTTCCGAATAAAGTGGTTGACCTGGTTGATTTTTTCGGTTATAATACCTTAGCATGACCCAATATGGGCTTTAATATTGTGTCGCTGCGGTCTATATAGACTGTTGAGCATATTGATTTTTGAGGAGGTGTTCCCACATGAAACGTACCTACCAGCCCAGCCGCCGTCAGCGTTCCAAGGTTCACGGTTTCCGGCAGAGAATGGCTACTTCCAACGGTCGCAAGGTGCTTGCCCGCCGCCGTGCCAAGGGCCGTAAGGTTCTGTCTGCCTGATTGAGCGTGGGTTAAGACACCACAGTATATGTCGCTCAATGCAAAACGGGAGTATATGCGGGGCGAATGAATGATTCGCCCCGCTCCCTTTTTATTGGCACACAAGGGGATAATACCATGAAATTCTCGATCTCGCTGAAATTGAATCATATTTTCCGCAAACTGTATCACACGAGCGGGTATGCAAACCGCCATCTGGTACTTTACGCCCGGAAAAACCACTCAGAGCAAAACCGGGTGGGCATTACCGTGAGCAAAAAACTGGGCCACGCCGTGGTCCGAAACCGGGTGCGCCGCCGTTGCCGGGAGGTTTACCGGCTCAACGAGGACAAGTTCTGCCCCGGTTGGGATATTGTGATCGTTGCCCGATCCCGGGCCATTGGCTGCTCCTTCCGGGAACTGACCGAAGCTTACCTTTCTCTGGCGGAAAAGGCCGGCATTTTATTGCAGGAGCCGGCAGTATGAAAAAACTGTTTCTTTTCTTGATTCGATTCTATCAGCGGCATATTTCCCCATGCCGGGCACCTTGCTGTCGGTTTCGTCCTACCTGTTCAAGCTACGCCTACGAAGCTATTAACAAATACGGGGCCTTGAAAGGCGGCTATCTGGCATTTCGCCGGCTGCTGCGATGCAATCCCTTTTATAAAGGGGATACCTATGACCCCGTGCCCTGACGTGATAAGGAGATTACTGTTTTGGACAAAATCATTACCGTACCCTTCGGCTACCTGCTGGACTGGCTGTATCAGCTGACCACCAACTACGGTGTTTCCCTGCTGATCTTCGCCGCCGTTGTCCAGCTGATCATGATGCCCATCACTGCAAAAAGCAAGAAGAGCACCATGAAAATGGCCCGGCTGCAACCCCGGATCCAGGAGATCCAGAAAAAGTACGCCGGCGACCAGCAAAAACAAAACGAGGCCATTCAGCAGCTGCAAAAAGAAGAGGGCGCGTCCCTGGGCTGCGGCGGCTGCCTTTGGAGCCTGGTGCCCCTGCTGATCCTGTTCCCCCTGTACCAGGTGGTTCGGGAGCCCATCATCTACATTCTGCACCAGAGTGCAGAGGTGGCAAACGGCATCGTGGAGATCGTTAAAGAGGGCCGTCCTGATCTTTTTAACGCCAACACCTATTACAATCAGCTGGTGGCCATCGCCAACGCATCGGAATTTGCCGATGCCATCAAGGAAAGATTCCCGGAGATCAGCGAGCGGGTGCTGGAAGGCATCAACTTCAATTTCCTGGGCATCGACCTGGGCGTAACGCCCCAGTTTAACGTGTTCTCTTCCTCCTGGAAGTGGACCTGGGCCAACATCGGCGCCACCCTGATCCCCCTGCTTTCTGCCGGTCAGCAGGTGATTTCCATGCTCATCAGCCAGCGGAACAACAATTCCGTGGTAACCAACGAAAAGGGCCTTGAAGATAAGGAAACCGCCAAAAAATCCCAGGCAAATCAGACCAGCAAGACCATGATGTATATGATGCCCCTGATGTCCCTGTGGATCGGCTTCTCCGTGCCCTGCGCGCTGAGCCTTTACTGGCTGGCAGGCGGTCTATTCCGCATGCTGGAAGACATGGTTCTGACCAAGCGTTTCCGCAAGGTTTACGATGCTGAGGACGCGGAGCGTCTGAAAAAGCATCTGGCCGAGGAAGCCATTGAGGCAGAAAAGGAGCGCATCCGGGCAGAGCGCCGGGCTGCAAATCCTGACGGCATCACCGAAAATACCAGCAAGAAAAAGCTGCAAAAGAAACAGCAGCAGGCAGAAGAGGCTGCAAAAGCCGCCGCTGCCAAGGAATACGCCGCCAAGAAAGGCGAGCCGGAAGCCGCCGAGACGGAAAAAACCACCCTTTCCGGCGTGTCCGATCGCCCCTACTGTAAGGGCCGGGCTTATGACCCCAACCGTTACAGCGCAGACAAAACGGAGGAATAAACAATGGAAAAAACCATCGTAACCACCGGTAAAACCATTGATCTGGCCATCGAAGCCGCGCTGATCCAGCTGGGTCTGGATCGGGACAGCGTCTCCGTACAGGTGATCCAGCAGGCAAAAACCGGTTTTCTGGGTATCGGCAACCAGCTTGCCAAGGTGGAAGTGACTTACGAAGCGCCGGATCTGGAACCGGAAGCGCCCAAGGTGGCCCTGTCTTCCGCTTCCCGCTCCAAGCCCAAGAAAGAAGCTCCCAAGGCAGAGGTCAAGCCCCAGCCCAAGGAAGAAAAGAAGGCTGAGCCCCAGCCCAAAAAAGAAACCCTAAAAGCGCCCAAGGAGCCGAAGGTTTTTGCTCCTGCCGAGCCGGGCAGTGTGGAAGAAAAGATCGAAATCTTCCTCAACGGCCTGATGCAGCACATGGGCTCTTCCGCAGTTGCCCACGCATGGAAGACCGAGGAAGGCACCTATAAGGCAGAGCTGGTAGGTGAGGATTTGGGTTACCTCATCGGCCGCCGGGGCGATACCCTGGATGCATTGCAGCATCTGGCCAATTACAGTATCAACCGGGGCGTGGACGGCCACGTGCGCATCAATGTGGATGCCGAAGCCTACCGGGAAAAGCGGGAGGACTCCCTGCGCCGCTACGCCTGCAAGAAAGCCCAGCAGGTGCTTAAAGCCCACCGCCGCACCACTTTGGAGCCCATGAACGCCTATGAGCGTCATGTGATCCATGCGGCTTTGCAGGATATGGAGAATATCACCACCCATTCCACCGGCACAGAACCCAACCGCCGGGTGGTCATCGAATACGTAAGATAATAAAAACAGCCCCCGGCTTTAAAAGGCCGGGGGCGTTCATTTACTTCTACAAATAAGTTTTGACTTCTATTACTGTTAACTGATACGTTTGAGAATCTTCGAGGGGTTGGACATGCACCGTGAGTTCTTCAATCAAGATACCCGTATCACTGTTAGTGACGGTAATCGTAATGTTTGTTGCATCTTCAAACCACCCTACAACCTCGTACTCATAAGAAGCATTGGAACCGGGGACAGGAATAAGGTGCGAAACAACCACGTGATCATCCCCCACGCCTACCTCTTTTCCATTATAGGAGACAGAAATATCAAAGCGGGCGTATTTTTCTTTCCCTTCCTCCCTTTCGGTTGGCTGGATTTTAAAATTAAATAACGGAACATCAACACCAAATAAAGCTTCCCCAGATCCGCCGGAGTTAAAGAAACCTTCATTTAAGCTGAGTTCTTCCATATCTCCATCTTCAGCATAGGCAGTGATGACAAACCACGAAGAGACATTGCGATTTGGATCAACAGGACTAAAATGGTAGTAAATACCTAAAACACCGAGGGTAAGGGTCAGGCATGCGGCAATCATTTTGATAAAAAAGGTTTTTCTGTGAGTAGCGGGCGGGTTTTCGGTTTCCAGCAACGTATTGTCATCAACTTCACAAAAACTTCGGTAAAGATCGTGTTTATCCATTGATCAGGCCCTCCTTTTGAAGGTAATATTTTAGCTTCTTCCGTATCCGGCTCAGGATCACCATGACATTATTTTCGGACAAGCCGTATCGAAGGGCAATGTCTGCTACGGAGTCGGTGAAAAAATAACGACGTAAGAAAATATTCCGGTCGCGGATAGGCAGCGAATTCACATAGTTGCGAATCACCTGTCCTAATTCTTTACATTCGTATTCACTTGCGACATCGGAGTAAGACGGAATACATTCTGCCAATTCATCTAAAACCAGATGGATTTCTCCGCCCCCTCGCTTTTGGGCTGAGCGGGCAAGAAAATAGTCGAATGAAATATTGCGGGTGATCTTTGCCAGAAACATTTGAAAAATTGCAGGTCTTTGGGGTGGTATTGCATTCCATGTTTTTAACCATGTGTCATTAACACATTCTTCTGCGTCTTCTTGATTATGTAGAATGTTGTTGGCGATAGAGAAGCAGTAGGCACCATATTTCTTACTTGTTTCTTGGATGGCTTCCGGATCTCTGTTCCAGTAAAGGTCTACAATTTGCTGGTCATTCAAAGCAATACCTCCTTTCGGCTAAATAAAGGATCCTTCACCCTATTAGACGGGAACGGATCATAAACCTTACACGTTTTTGCTTATTTTTTTATCATGTCTACGAAAAAGTCCTCCGGTAACCCCGGAGGACTTTTTATCGTTTTCTTACAGCTGAGGACCGGCCTTGACCAGGGCCTTGCCCTCTTCATTGCCAGTGTACTTGGCAAAGTTCTTGATGAACCGGGCGGACAGATCCTTGGCCTTCTCTTCCCACACGGAAGGATCGGCATAAGTATTTCTGGGATCCAGAATGTTGGTATCCACGCCGGGCAGAGCGGTGGGCACTTCGAAATCGAAGTAGGGGATCTTCTTGGTCTCGGCTTTCAGGATAGAGCCGTCCAGAATGGCATCGATGATGCCGCGGGTGTCCTTAATGGAGATCCGCTTGCCGGTGCCGTTCCAGCCGGTGTTGACCAGGTAAGCCTTGGCGCCGGACTTTTCCATCTTCTTAACCAGCTCCTCGCCGTACTTGGTGGGGTGCAGTTCCAGGAAGGCTGCGCCGAAGCAGGCGGAGAAGGTGGGAGTGGGCTCAGTAATACCGCGCTCGGTGCCGGCCAGCTTGGAAGTAAAGCCGGAGAGGAAGTAATACTGGGTCTGCTCGGGAGTCAGAATGGAAACGGGAGGCAGAACGCCGAAAGCGTCAGCGGACAGGAAGATCACGTTCTGGGCATCGGGGCCGCAGGACTTGGGACGAACGATCTTCTCAATGTGGTTGATGGGGTAGGAAACGCGGGTATTCTCGGTGACGGAACCGTCAGCGAAGTCGCACTTGCCCTCTGCGTCCACGGTCACGTTCTCCAACAGGGCGTTGCGCTTGATGGCGTCATAAATATCGGGCTCGGAGTCCTTATCCAGGTTGATGACCTTGGCGTAGCAGCCGCCTTCGAAGTTAAAGACGCCGTTATCGTCCCAGCCGTGCTCGTCATCACCGATGAGCAGGCGCTTGGGGTCGGTGGACAAGGTAGTCTTGCCGGTGCCGGACAGGCCGAAGAACAAAGCAGTGTTCTGGCCGTTCATGTCGGTGTTGGCAGAGCAGTGCATGGAAGCCATGCCGTTGAGGGGCAGGTAGTAGTTCATCATAGAGAACATGCCCTTCTTCATCTCGCCGCCGTACCAGGTGTTCAGAATGACCTGCTCCTTGGTGGTCAGGTTAAACAGAACCGCGGTCTCGGAGTTGAGGCCCAGCTCCTTGAAGTTCTCCACCTTGGCCTTGGAGGCGTTGTAAACCACGAAATCGGGCTCGAACACAGCCAGCTCTTCCTCGGTGGGAGCGATGAACATATTCTTAACGAAATGGGCCTGCCATGCCACTTCCATCACGAAGCGAATGCCCATGCGGGAGTCGGGATTGGTGCCGCAGAAAACGTCCATGACGTACAGCTTCTTGCCGGAGAGCTCTTTCAGCGCCAGCTCCTTGCAGGTGTTCCATGCTTCCTGGGAGGCGGGCTTATTGTCGTTGGCGAACTCCGGAGAAGTCCACCACACGGTGTCCTTGGAAGTGTCGTCCATCACAATGAACTTGTCTTTGGGAGAGCGGCCGGTATAGATGCCGGTCATGACATTAACAGCACCCAGCTCAGTCAGCTGGCCTTTTTCAAGGCCTTCCAGAGAAGGATCCATCTCTGCTTCAAACAGCTCCTCATAGGAGGGGTTGTGCACGATCTGGGTAGCGCCGGTAATGCCGTACTTGCTCAAATCAATTTTTGCCATAATCTTTGAACCTCTTTCCTTTATAAGTAACACCCTTTCGGGTATCCATATTACGCAATCATATCATACACGAAAAGGCACTGAAAATCAACCAAAATTTCCGTGAATTTTCATTTTTTCTTTTGGGTAAGTTTTTCCCTTTTTTTGAACAAGTTCTTGTTTACATTTGCGTTTATCTGTGATAAACTGTATTTGGTGAAGATTGGAGATTTTCCGATATTTTTACTGTATATTTATCTTTTTCAACTATTTCTTTGTTTTTTTACCGACCAAACCGGCCGGTGGAAATATACTTCAATTTCTTATCACGGAGGTAATGAAATATATGGCACAAAAAGTTCAATTTGTAGAGACCGTCCTGCGGGACGCCAACCAGTCTCTCATCGCCACCCGGCTGCCCTTTGAGAAGTTCGAGCCCATGCTGGAAACCATCGACCAGGCCGGCTTCTACGCAGCAGAATGCTGGGGCGGTGCTACCTTTGACGTCTGCCTGCGGTATCTGAATGAAGATCCCTGGGAAAGACTCCGGAAAATCCGGGCAAAAATGCCCAACACCAAGCTGCAAATGCTGCTGCGGGGTCAGAACGTTCTGGGCTACGCCCACTATCCCGATGATTTCGTGAAGCTCTTTGTGCAGAAGGCTGTGGAGAACGGCATCGACGTGATCCGTATCTTTGACGCCCTGAATGACGTAAACAACATGAAGGTGGCCATGGAAGCTACCGTGAACGCCGGTGCCATTGCTTCCGGTACCATTTCCTACACTACTTCTCCCGTACACACCCAGAAAAAATACGTGGAAATGGTCAAGGAACTGAAAAAAATGGGCGCATCCACCATCTGCATCAAGGATATGGCCGGTATCATGGGTCCTCAGGAGGCCTATGATCTGGTTTCTGCCATTAAGGATGCGGTGGATCTGCCTGTGGACCTGCACACCCACTCCACCACCGGTCTTGCCTTTATGACCTATTTGAAAGCCGTGGAGGCTGGCTGTGACATTATCGACACTGCCATTTCTCCCTTCTCCGGCGGCACTTCCCAGCCTGCTACCGAGACCCTGGCTTACGCCCTGCGTCAGCTGGGTTACCAGGTAGATATCAACGACGAGGCTGCCAAGAAAATGGCGGACTACTTCAAGGAAATCCGGGACGGCTTCCTGGCAGACGGCACCCTCATGCCAAAGTCCATGGCCACCGACACCCAATGCCTAACCTATCAGATCCCCGGCGGCATGCTTTCCAACCTCCTGAGCCAGCTGAAACAGATGAATGCACTGGATAAGTTCGACGAGGCACTTCTGGAAACCCCCAAGGTTCGTGCCGACATGGGTTATCCTCCCCTGGTGACCCCCACCAGCCAGATGGTTGGCGTGCAGGCCGTGCGCAACGTGCTGGACGGCGAGCGGTACAAGACCGTTTCCAAAGAGATCAAGGCCTACTGCCGCGGCGAATACGGCATCACCCCCGCTCACATCAATCCGGAGATCAAGGCACAGATCCTGGGCGATGAAAAAGAGATCGAAGGCCGCTACGCCGACACCCTGGCTCCCATTGTAGAGCCCACCCGGGAGAAGCTTGCGGGCATCGCCAAGTCTGACGAGGATGTGCTCAGCTATATTGCCTTCCCCAACCTGGCTGAAAAATTCTTCGAAGCCCGGAAGGAAAAAGAAGAAAACTGCGTAACCTATACCATTACCGAAGCCTGAGGAGGACTTGCTGCTATGAAATATAAAATCACGCTCAACGGCCGTACCTATGAGGTTGAAGTAGAAGCCGGTAAGGCCATGCTGTTAGACGAATACGAAGCCATCGCACCCGCTCCTGCGGCTGCTCCCGTGGCCGCGCCCGCTGCCGCTGCCGTAGCTGCTCCTGCGGCTGCTCCCGCTGCTCCGGTGGTCACCGGCGCCGGCGAAGCCGTTGCCGCTCCCATGCCCGGCACGATCCTGAAAGTCTGCGTCAACCAGGGTCAGACCGTCAACGCAGGCGATGTGCTGTGCGTTCTGGAAGCGATGAAAATGGAAAACGACATCAAAGCCCCCAAGAGCGGCACCATCACCCAGGTGGTCACTGCCAAGGGCGCTTCTGTATCCACCGGTGACACTCTGGTCGTCATCGGCTAAGGAGGCAGCTTATGTTTGTTAGACAAATGAGTCTCGTAGAAGCAGGCATCACCGCAGCCCTGGGCTATGCGATGGTCTTTTTCGGCTTGATTCTGCTGATGATCGTCATTATGATCCTCGGTAAGTTCTTTACCGAGAAAAAGGTCGCACCGGCGCCTCAGCCGGAGCCGATCCCGGAAGAACCGGTGGCTCCTACCACTGCACCCGGCTCTGCCGGTACTTTGAAGCTGCACAATGTGGAGCCCAAGGTTGCCGCCATGCTTATGGCCATTGTTGCGGATAAGATGGGCAAACCCATCAACGAACTGCGTTTTATTTCCATTAAGGAGGTAGAACAATGAATATTGGACAGACACTTTTGAATTTGTGGAACGACTCCGGTTTCTCTCAGCTGATCACGGGCTTTTTGTCCCAGGGCGGCTGGCAGAATCTGGTGATGATCGCCATCGGCTGCGTACTGCTGTACCTTGCCATCGTCAAGAAGTTCGAGCCGCTGCTGCTTTGCGGCATCGCCTTCGGCTGTATCCTTTCCAACCTGCCCGGTGCGAATTTGTACAACCAGGATCTGTGGGACAGTTTCATGAACGAATTTTTGATGGAAGACGGTGAGTACCTGCTCAACGAGCTGGGTGAAAAGATCGCCAACCCGGATTATCACGACTTTGGCGTGATTTTGTCCCACGGCAGCCTGCTGGACTATTTCTACATCGGTGTTAAGACCAGCATTTACCCCTGCCTGATCTTCCTGGGCGTGGGTGCTATGACCGACTTTGGCCCTCTGCTGAGCAATCCCAAGAGCCTGCTGCTGGGCGCGGCTGCCCAGATGGGCGTATTTGCCGCATTTCTGGGCGCTATCTTGCTGGGCTTCACCGGCAAGGAAGCCGCTTCCATCGGTATCATTGGCGGCGCTGACGGCCCTACCGCCATTTTCCTTACCACACAGCTTGCGCCCCAACTTCTGGGCGCCATTGCGGTGGCAGCTTACTCCTACATGGCGCTGATCCCGCTGATCCAGCCGCCTTTTATGAGACTGCTTACCACGCCGGAAATGCGCAAAGTCAAGATGGAGCAGACCCGAAAAGTCTCCAAGACCGAGAAAATCATCTTCCCCATTCTCGTAACCATTTTTGTAGCCCTGCTGCTGCCGGATACAGCGCCTTTGATCGGCTGCCTGATGCTGGGTAACCTTTTAAAAGAAACGGGCGTTACCGACCGGCTGAGTGACACAGCACAAAATGCGCTGATGAACATCGTGACCATTTTGCTGAGCACCTCCGTAGGCGCTACCATGGTCGGCTCTACCTTCCTCACCGTTAAGACTCTGTCCATCGTGGTGCTGGGCGTCTGCGCCTTTATTCTCTCCACCTGCGGCGGTCTGGTTGGCGGTGTGATCATGTATAAGCTGACCAAGGGCAAGGTCAATCCCCTGATTGGCTCTGCAGGCGTTTCTGCGGTTCCCATGGCTGCCCGTGTGGCAAACCTGGAAGGCCAGAAAGCCAATCCCTCTAACTTCCTGCTGATGCACGCCATGGGCCCAAATGTGGCAGGCGTGATCGGCTCTGCCATCGCTGCCGGCTTCCTTTTGAGTGTTTTCGGCGGCTAAAAAACAACGAAAAAGGCACCGCGTCGGATCTGAACTGCACCCCATTTGTTAGACAAGTATGATATACTTGTACTAAGAAATGGGGTGCTTTTATTATGCCTAAAGGAATACCGAACAAACGATACACAGGTGAGTTTAAGCAGATGGTTGTAGAAACCATGATGCGAG
>JAZNFY010000076.1:0-13642 GCA_045589195.1 Faecousia sp.
GCTTTGGAGATTGCCAATGTCGTAGCGCTTGCCGGGCATTTCCATAGCATGGACAGCAGTCTGGGTGCAAAGCCAGGCAATGAAGCTTCCCGGGGCGTCCGTTCCGCAGCCGGAATCGATGCCCTTTTGCACCAGCTTGGCGTCATTTTTTGTGTAGTAATAAAAAGGCGGACAGCACCAGTTTGTCTCCGGATTTGGGGATTTTTCCGTCATTTTCAGCACCTTATCCCCTTCGTCTACGGTGACCACACCGCTTTTTAAGAGCTTTTTCTGCTCCGGCTCAAAATACCGCATGACGCAGGAGGTTTTCTTCTGCCGGGCATAAGCGATAAACTTGGTCAGGCTAAAATCCAGCACATTATCCCCGGCGATGACCAGCATATCATCGTCAAGACCCAGGGCGTCAATGGCGTACTGAATATCCTTCACCGCGCCCAGGCGGGTCTCGTTTGTGCTTGTCCCGTCGTCTACCACGGTGATCTTCTGCTTTTTGGTCTTTGCCCAGTTTTCAAAATGATGGGCAAATTTATGATTGGAGATGACCACATATTCATCCACCGCACCGGCAGTGTCCATATCGTCCACCAGCCAGTCGAGGATCGTTTTTTCGCCCACGGCAAGCAGGGGCTTGGGAAAATTCTCCGTCAGAGGATACAGTCTTGTGGCGTAACCCGCCGCTAAAATCAAGCACTTCATAGCTTTACTCCGTCCGCGCTTTCGCAAATATGTACAGAATACTTTCCTTCCAGATGGGGGAAGGCTTTTAAGTATTCTTTCGTTACTTTTTCAATGATGCTCTTTTCATAATCCGGGTCGATGATGGCCAGGCAGCAGCCCTTAAAGCCCGCGCCGGAGAACCGGCCGCCATAAATGCCCTTGGTTTCGGTCATGATCTGATAGAGCTTGATCAGCTCGGGAGAGCCGGTCTCATAGGAATAAATGGAGCTGTAACCGCTTTCAAAGGACAGCTTGCCAAAGGCCTCAATGTCACCCCGCCGCCAGGCCTCTGCGCCCAGCTGCACCCGGTCATATTCCGTGTACCAATGCTCCGCCCGCTTTCGCCAATTTTCCGGCAAACGTTCCTTATACTGCTCATACACTTCCCGGGGAACATCCCGGAGATTTGTTTCCTCGAACTTGCCGTAGGGCATACCTGCATAGGCTTTCAGAGCATAGGCAGCGCTGCGGCACTCGTCCACCCGCATATTAAAGGCGGAGCTTGCCAAACTGCGCTCCAAGCCGCTGAAAAAGATGGCAAATTTATAGGGCTTCATGTTGGGGTTCTGGGGGATCAGCTCATAGCTGTCGTCCTGGGTGTCCAGATACAAAAGATGATCCTTTTTGCAGTACACCTCGCAGGACTGATCCAGCTTACCGCAGGACACGCCCACATACCGGTTTTCCGCCTCCTTGGAAATGTGGATCAATTCCTGAGGGGTCAGGGTGATATTATTGAGTGTGCAAAGAGCGGACAAAAACGTGATGATCACCGCAGCGGAGGAAGAAAGGCCGCCGATGGGAAGCTCGCCGTCGACTACCGCACACAGGCCGGTTCTTAAATTATACCGGGCGTTCAGCGCAATGGTTGCGCCCCGAAGATGGTCTGCCCAATCTCCCTCCGGCTTATCCGGCACAGAGGATACGTGCCACTGGGCCCGTTTGTCAAATTGCAGGGACTGGATCTCCACCACGCCGTTTTGCTTGGGACCGTAGGCAATATGAATGCCCTTATCGATGGCAAAGCCTGTGATTTTGCCCAGCTGGTGGTCAGAATGAGCGCCGATGGGGCACACCCGATAAGGCGTAAATGCCCGGTATTGGGGCGCCTTTTTGTATATGCTTTCAAAAGCCTCGTATGCCGTCATAATATCCCTCATTCCTGTATGAATTCGTGTTTTGTTTTTTATTCACCCTGGTAAAACTCGTGATACCACCGGGCAAACTTCCGCAGGCCCTCCCGAAGGGAGGTGCTGGGCTTGAACCCAAAATCCCGTTCCAGCGCGCTGGTATCCGCATAGGTGATGGGCACATCGCCGGGCTGCATGGGCACCAGCTTTTTATGGGCCTCAAAATCATAGTCTTCCGGCAGCACCTGGGCGCGGATCAGCTCTTCCTGCAAGATGGTCACGAAATCCAGAAGGTTTTCCGGGCTGTTGTTACCGATATTATACACCGCGTAGGGGGGCAGGGGCAGTCCGTCCTCGCCGGTCTGCTTTTCCGGCGCGTGCTGCATCACCCGCTTCACGCCCTCCACAATATCATCCACATAAGTAAAATCCCGCTTGCAGTTGCCATAGTTGAAAATCTCAATGGTCTGGCCGTTTAGCAGCTTATTGGTGAAGCCGAAATACGCCATATCCGGCCGTCCGGCAGGGCCGTAAACCGTGAAAAACCGCAAGCCCGTGGACGGAATATTATAAAGCTTGGAATAGGCGTGGGCAAACAATTCATTGCTTTTTTTGGTGGCCGCGTAAAGGGACACCGGGTTATCCACCTTATCGTCGGTGGAATAGGGAATCTTCTTATTGCTGCCGTACACAGAAGATGAGGACGCATAGACAAGATGCTCCACCGGATATCGGCGACAGGCTTCCAGAATGTTATAAAAACCGATGATGTTGGACTCAATATAAGCGTCCGGGTTGGTGATGGAATACCGAACGCCCGCCTGGGCTGCCAAATTCACCACCACGCAGAAGGAATACTGCTCAAAAAGCCCATCAATCAGCGCCCGGTCGGACAAATCGCCCCGGACAAAAGTCCATGCACAATCCGGATGCTCGGCAGCTTTCTTTCCGATCTCATCAAGGCGGTACTCCTTGATGGACACGTCATAATAGGCGTTCATATTGTCCAGTCCCACCACGTGAATCCCGGGAACGGTCCGAATAAGCTCCATCACCAGGTTGGAGCCGATAAAGCCCGCAGCGCCGGTCACGAGGACGGTTTTATTCGATAAAACAACATTCTTATTCAGCATCACAATGCCCCTTTCGGGTTTATTTCAGAATAATTTCACAAATTCGGTCGACATCTTCCAGGGAAAGATCCGCGTACAGCGGCAGGGTCAGCACCCGGTTGGCAATATGGTTCGCCACGGGCGTCTTCTCCGCGCCGGCTGTGGGGAAATCCCGGTAGCACTCGAAATCATTGGCCAAGGGATAAAAATACTTCCGGGCAACGATTCCCTCTTCGCCCAGCATAGCATGGATCTGATCGCGATCATATTTGTAACCGTCAAACACCACCGGGAAATAGGCATAATTGGACCTCACCCCCGGTTGGGGGTTGCAAAGACGAATGCCGGGAACACCCCTTAAATTCCTGCGGTAACGCTCCACAACAGCTTTCCGTTTTTCGATTTCGCCATCGATATGCCGCAGATTGCAAAGACCCATGGCCGCCTGGAATTCGTTCATTTTTGCGTTGCCGCCTATGTATGCCACGCTCTCGGCGTTGCGGATACCAAAGTTTTTCATATCGTTGAGCACCTGCACCAACGAATCCTCTTGGAAACACACCGCGCCGCCTTCGATGGTGTTGAAAACCTTGGTGGCGTGGAAGCTGAACATGGACGCATCGCCAAAATTGGCCGCATTTACGCCGTTGCGGGATACGCCGAAGGCGTGGGCCGCATCATAAATGACCTTCAAGCCATGCTTTTTAGCGATGGCATCAATGGCATCTGTGTCGCACAAATTACCATACACATGAACCGGCACGATGGCCACGGTCTTATCCGTAATCAGCGATTCGATTTTGGTCACATCCATGGTATAATCCACATCGTTTACATCGCAAAATACCGGAACCAGCTCATTGCGGACAATAGCGTGAGTGGTAGAAGCGAAGGTAAAGGGCGTGGTAATCACCTCGCTGCCTGCGGGAAAGCCCATGGCCGCGATGATATTTTCCAACGCCAGATGGCCGTTTGTATACAAAATGGCATGAGGCGTATCCAGATACGCTTCCAGCTCCCCTTGCAGCTTCTTGTGCTTGACACCCATGTTGGTCAGCCAACGGCTGTCCCACAGCTCTTTAACTTCCTCGCAATACTCCTCAAAAGAAGGCATGGAGGAACGAGTTACGTTGATCGGCATTGTTCATCTTTCCTTTCATGTAACGATTTCTATTCCAGTACCAAACTGTAATAATCCGATGTTTCAGAGGCTTGTCCCTCCCAGGCAAAGCCCCATTTCTTATAAAATCCTATGGCTTTTTCATTTTGGTTAGCCACTTCTAACCGTATCCTCTGCTGGCCGGCTCGTTTGCACTCCGCAATCATTTGTTCTAAAAGAACAGATCCAAAACCCCGTCCCTGATACGTCTTTTGAATAACAATCATAGAAACATAGGCAATTTTGGTCTCACCGTTTACATAGAAGGCAACAAATCCTGCGATGCTTTTCCCTTCGCGAACCACCAGAACGCACGCGAATTTTGCAAACTTTCGGCAAAGCTCGGTAACGGTCTCGTCGTTATTCAGCCTTTGATTAAAAAAGTCGTTTCTGCAACGTTGAAGGACCGCTTCAATCTCCTGGCCGGATTCCGCCTTTACAACGCACACATTATTCATCATTCCAAAACCACTTGTATCCATTCTTCCGAATGATCCATCATATAGAGCATTTGCTCCATAGAACCAAACTGCATCAGCAAACAACCCAACGTTGTATTGGCGCCGGTAAACGCCTTAATGGCATCACCGGGCTTTACCAGAAGGTGATTCTCCAAAATCTGCGCATGCGGGGCAATTTTTATCTCTTTCAGAATCCCATCTATTAAAGAATGCACCGCATAATAAGCATAAAAGCCCTGGGGTTTGCCAAAATCATCTGTTGCGATTGTTTCCCCCATAGCTGCTCTTACAGAGCATTCCACTAAATCAACACCGGTTGCATACCGAATAATCTGCGGAATATAATTTCCGCCATCACGGGGAGCGATCTCCATCAGATACACATTGAAATCTTTGTCAATACGGATGTCAAAATTGTACGTGCATGTTTTCATGCCCAACAGCGTCAGCAGCCGCTGAATCTCATCGTGAATTTTATTCTGTACCTCTTCCGACATATTATAGGGGAAACTGGCAGAAATCGGCACAAAAGGATTGACGCACTTGGAATTAAAATGGTCATTGGCAAAATACCGGAACACCAATTTCCCATCCACAGAAAGCCCGTCGCCGGCAACTTGATAGCCGAATTTTTCCACATATTCCTCTACAATAACGCGCTTTGCCTGAGAGAATGACACTGCATATTCCAGCTTCTCCCACGCCTCATCTAACGTATCTATGCGACCGACACCCTTGCTGCCAGAAGAATCCACCGGCTTGACGATGACAGGCAGTTGAAAATATCCTCCCTCTATATCGGCATGTGCAGTATTCAAATCGTTATACCCATTTGCTTTTGGGGTACAAAAATGGTGCTTTTCCAAAAATGCGCGAAAGGAATCTTTATTGCAAAGCAATTCTACGGAAGTATAGGGATTTCCGGGAAGACCCAGCATCTCCGCCACATAGGCAGCCGTAGGCGCAGCAGGATCAGATGCGTAAGCAAGAACACCATCCACATTTTCCTTTTTTGCAACCTCCAGCACCGCATTTTTATCCGTCGTGCTGACAAAATAAACCTTATCTGCTACATGCTGTCCGGGATTATCCGGCAGAAAATCGCAAAGTACTGTAAAACAACCTAACCGTTTTGCTGTTTGAATCGCAACAACTTGCTGGGCTGAGCCACCAAGCAAAAGGAGTTTTTTCATGCGCAATCAACCTTTCGTTTTCTTGGGTAACAATTTCTTTAACATTTCCCAAAGATAAACAAAGCTATCCAGCTTGAATAGCCGGGAACCTGCCACATAAATCAACGCGCCCAGCGGCACCTGGATCAACAATGTAACCACATCGCCCAAGTGCAAGAAGCTAACGGCATAGACCGCCGCTCCCATGACGCAGGAAAGAACAATTTGAGGGAGCATGTCCTTGACCTGTTCCAGATAGCTGTAATTTAACAGTTTTTTGTTGGGCCAGGCATTAATAATTTGACTTGTTAACGTCGTAAGCAACAAACTATACGCCATGGCTTCCACGCTAACAAACATCGTCGCAAAAAGCGTGGCCAAGCCAATCGCTTTCTTTGCCACTTCCAGTTTCAAGAACAAGTCGCTTCGTCCCATAGCTTTTATGGCATT
Source organism: Faecousia sp. (assembly GCA_045589195.1). Taxonomy (GTDB): domain Bacteria; phylum Bacillota; class Clostridia; order Oscillospirales; family Oscillospiraceae; genus Faecousia. Next base: position 6,202 of record JAZNFY010000076.1, read on the forward strand.
CAGATTCGCCGTATGAATGGGATAAAACGCATCCGAAAAACAAAAAATTCGCAAATAAAACACACAGGGAAGCCACTTTTCCGTCAGCAACAACCGAACGAGCGGTTCTGCACATACTGCAAGGCCCATCATCATGGGCATCATAATGTAAGTACTGGTCTTAATGGCCCGACGGGTCATCGCCTTCACTCGTTCACGGTCATCCTGCTCCGCAGACATAGTGGGTAACAGCACGCTGTCAATAGAAGAATTGATATTGGTAACCAGCAAATTCGGCAGCTGATTTCCCTTGTTATAGTAAGCGAGATCGCCGGTTGTATACACCTTGCCGATAATCAGCTGGCGCAAATCCCGGTAGCCGGTATCCAGCAAAGCGGATACCAACAATTTCCAACCGTAAGAAAACAGCCCTTTCAGCCGTTCCCAGGAGAACATCCACCTGGGGCGCCACTTCACGGTAATCCATAAAATTGCAGTATTGACCGCATTGTTGGTTAACGTTTGAGCGATCAGCGCCCAAACACCATAGCCTGCATACGCCATAACAATACCAACGATTGCAGAAAACAGCGTGCCGCCTAAGGTCGCAAAGAAAAACCGTTTGAACTGCATGGTCTTGGACACGTAGGATTGCTGAATGTTATTCACACCGGAAATCACCAATGTCAAACCCAACACGCGAACCAGCGGTGTCAGCTCCGGCAGTTCATAAAAAGCTGCAACCAACGGCGCCGCCAAAAACAAAAACCCGTACAGCACAAGGCACATTGCCACATTGAAATAAAATACCGTGGAAAAGTCCATGTCATCCGCATCTTTTTTCTGAACCAACGCCGTGCCCAAGCCGCTGTTTACAAACACTTGCAAAAGAGAAATCAGCACCGTAATCAACGCTATGGTCCCGTAAGCTTCCGGCAACAACAACCGCGCCAGAACGACAGAAACCACAAACGAAACGCCCTGGGAACCGGTTCGCTCCAAAAAGCGCCATATTAAGTTAGGAAGAACATTCTCACGCTTAATCATTTTGCTTTAACTTCCTTTTTTCTTAAGATTCCGCCAACACTTCTCTAACCACGGAACGACTGTATATAACGAAACTTTTATTTTCTGCTTCAACGGTAACGCCTTATAGCCTGCTCGATTTTCCTTTGCATATATCTGTTGATATTGACCAGTTTCCAACAAATCCGCTACCCGCTTGCGGATAATTTTTTCTTGAATTACTGCGGAATATTTGCCGTTTGTATCGATATCTAATTGTTGCAACATCCCTTCAACCCGCTTGCTGTAATTTCTTCTAAACTCACTATCTCTCCGCATACGAACTGTCCAGGATCCACTTACCGCCACTCGATAAACAGACATTGTATCTGCCAAATATAGCATGCCGCCCCGAAGAGAGCCATAGATCTGCCACGCATAATCCAAGGCCATTATTTTTTTGAACTGCTCTATCAAAGTGTTGCGATACATCAGTGATGCGGTCGCAACAATACCGCCGCCACCAACAATTACCTGTTCTGCAGAAAAAATGCAATCCTGCTGACACCGGGAAAATGTACCCACCATTTTGCCATCACTCATTCTCTGTGCTTGGTGAGCGCAAATATCCACTTCCGGATAGGCTTCCAGCGCATCTACCTGCTTTTGTAATTTCCTGTCGTCTGTCCAATAATCATCGCCTTCACAAAAGGCCACATATTTACCACGAACTCTCGGGAGCTGAAATGCTACGGTTATCGGCACTTTTTTAGAATACTGATTTTCTGTTTGATAAATAGGTTTTATCAGCTCTGGATATTTCGCCTCATATTCCCGAATAATATCCGCCGTACTGTCCGTGGACGCATCATCGTGCACCAAAATCTCATATGCAAAATTGGTTTTTTGCATAATAAAACCTTCCAAGGCATCTCTGGCAAATTTCTCATGGTTGTATGTATTACATATAATACTGACCAAAATTTCTGACATAACATTCACCTCAGCGCATCTTTAACATATCTATTACAAAATTGTGTGCTGTTATCCACTTTGCCAGCTCCTGTAAAAGATACCACAAAGCCCTCTACACGAATTCCAATAACCAAGTAAACAACGGTTCTTCCATAACAAGATAACAACGACCCAAGACAGCAAGCATCCCCAACAAAATCATACGAAAACGCTTTACTGATTCATTGGTCTCGGCAATAAACTTAACGCAATTATATGTCGGGGCAATAACAGAAAACAAACCCTTTATTATGCAACGGTCTCCTTTTCTTCTGCTGCTTTGTATTCCTTACCCAGGACTGCAAAGGCAGTCATAAACATGATCTTAATATCTCCCCAGAAGCTAAACGCTTCAATCGCTTTCAGATTGTAATGCATCTTTCCGGGCAAGACCTCTTCTATGTACACCTGATCCGGATCTTCTGCGGCGTCCAACAACTCAGCCTCGTCTTTGTAATAAATACTTGCAAGGCTGGTCACGCCCGCCGGAAGAAGCAGCGTTGCCATCATTTCCGGGGTGTAAGCTTCCACATACTTGGGAACCTCCGGCCGGGTGCCCACAAAAGTCATGGTGCCTCTGAGTACATCAATCAACTGGCACAGCTCATCCAATCGGCACTTGCGAATGACTTTGCCCACCCGGGTAATCCGTGAATCGTTGCCCACGGTGACCTGGGTGCCGATCTGATCGGCATTAGACACCATAGATCGGAATTTAAAAATGCGAAAGCGCTTTCCGTATTGAGTCACCCGCACCTGCCGGTAAAACACCGGACCCGGAGAATCCAGCTTGATAGCAATCGCCAGTATCAAAAAGACCGGCAAAAGAATTGCAAGCATAATCAATGCCACCGCAACATCAAACGCCCGCTTAAAAAACAAACTGGCGCTCTTTTTGCGCAGGACCTCATAATACCGCCTGACCTGCTCCGTCTGCATTTGCTCCGGCAATTGCTCCCACTTAACCAGTTTCACTTACAAATACTCCTTTGCCACAGCAGCATATTGATCAATCACATAATCCACTTCTTCATCTGTCAGACAGGTGTGCAGAGGAAGCGTGATCTCATTGGCAAACTGCGCATATGCATTGGGATAATCCTTGATATCAAAGCCAAGATTTTTATATGCCGTATGCAGGGGAAGCGGCTTATAATGCACATTGCAGGCAACGCCCCGTTCTGCCATCTTGGTAATGATTTCATTTCTCTGCTGAACCGTAATGCCGGGAATTCGGGTCAAGTAGAGATGTCCCGAAGACTCCCACTCACGGGTATAATGATCCAGCGTCTGCACGCCCAAGGGGCGGAGCGCTCTGTCGTATTTTTCAATAATCTGCCGTCTGCGCTTCAACATGCCGGGATAACGCTCAAACTGCTTCAAGCCGATGGCGGCGGCAACATCCGTCATGTTGCACTTATAATACGTACCGACAATATCATATTCCCATGCGCCCAGCTTGGTCTTTGCCAGTGCATCTTTGGATTGACCGTGCAGAGAAAGTAATTGCAGCTTTTTGTAAATCTCTTCATCGCTGATGCCGGGAATCGTCCGCCAAGTCAAAGCGCCGCCCTCTGCTGTGGTAAGATTTTTAACCGCGTGGAAACTAAAACTGGAAAAGTCCGCAATGGCGCCGACCATCACGCCCTGCCGCTTCGCGCCAAAGGCATGGGCAGTATCCGCCATGACCGCAATCCTGCCCAGGGCGGCCTGAATTTCATTGCCCGGACAGAACAAAGGCCGCTTGCTCTCTACAATCTCAAAAATTCTGTCATAATCACAGGGAATGCCTGCCAGGTCCACCGGAATAATTGCCTTGGTCTTTTCCGTAATGGCCGCCGCAAGGGCATCATAATCCATCTCGAAGCTATCCTTTTGCGTGTCCACAAGGACGATCTTTGCACCCACGTGCGCAATAACCGATGCAGACGCCGTGTATGTATAGGCAGAGGTGATCACCTCATCGCCGGGGCCGATTCCCATCACATAAAGCGCCATCTCAGCGCAGGCCGTCTGAGAGTTCAGGCACACGCATTTTTCAGTGCCAATCCACTGAGCAATATTCTTTTCCAATTGCTTGGTTCTGGGGCCGGTGGTAATCCAACCGGAGCGCAGAGCTTCGGCTACTTCCTGAATTTCCTCTTCGCTAATATCTGGCGGAGAAAACGGAATCACCCTTTTTGCTTTATCCATAGCAGCATTACCTCTCATTATCTGTTCAGGTCATTGCGCCGGGCCTCCAAGGTAGCAGGCATAATCCGGCATAATAATACTCTATCAAGTATAAAGTATACTATACAAAAAAACAAAAATCAAGCAAAGGGCAGAAAAAGGGCAAAAAGCGCTCGTTTTCGACACGTTTCCGCCGTTTTAATCTGCCTTTGAAAATACCTTACAGCCACCGCCCCTGTCAACCGGATAAATCTGTCTTTGCAGGGAATCTCCGCCGCAGGAACAACCCCGCACGGAACAAGCAAGCGATCCCCCTCGGGGACGAGGGGGATCGTGCATCTTTTTATATGTAACAATTAAACTTTTTCGTAGAATTTCAGCCAGAATTCGTACATTTTTCTGGCTTTTTCTATATATTCCCGGTATTCTTCCAGGTCTGTCCAAGTGTCATCGGAAAAACCTTCGCAATCAATGGCGCAAAGACCCGAAAACATATCAAAATAGAACGGAAACGCCTGGCAGAGCGTGGGGCTGAATCCATGAATGGAGCACCGGCCGTCCTTCCAGGCCTTGCAGGTGCCGTCGGCTTCCAGCGCCATTTTATAGTAGGCCTTCCTGGCGGTTTCGGAGTACCCCTCCTCTACAAACTCAGCATAACCCTGCTCGCAAATCCGCCGATAGTCTTCCTCCGTCAGGACAATCTCGTCAAAAGGACGGCGGTCAATATTGCACAATTCCTGCGAGATCCCATCAAACGGGCCGCAGCAGCTATGCTTACAGTTTTCTGCCTTGCAACGGAAATTGATCTTGCCGTTTTCTATTTTCATTGGCATTTTAGTGCCCTCCCATGATGTGTTTATGCATTCAGTATAACACCCAGAAGGAAAAATGTACAGTCCTATTTGCCTTTGGACGAAACCTGTCGCAGCAAGGCGAGAGAAAGAGGTTGACAAAAAGCTGCGCGTGTGTTATACTAGCCAAGCATTAAGAGATATCGCGGGATAGAGCAGTTGGAAGCTCGTCGGGCTCATAACCCGGAGGTCGGAGGTTCGAGTCCTCCTCCCGCAACCAACAGAGCGAACCGAAAAAGATATCGGTTCGAAAAACCCCGAAACCACAGCGGTTTCGGGGTTTTGTTATGCCATTTTTCAAAGTAAAATTAAAAAGATATCATTTCCCCAAAACGACCGTTGGGGAGAACATGAACTATGATAATTGAAATTATGGTGGTTTTATGTTATACTTGAGTTGTAAGCTTCCATCGAACTGAGGTGAGTTGTTTGAAATCTCCAAAATTAAAAAATGCTATGCTGTGCAGAATACTTGTCTATGTGGTTGTCCTTGGTGGATTTATCGCTCCCATTATAATTGTGGCGAATTTGAAATTTGTTCCCGAAGCGATTAAGGTTATTGTCGGGATAGGTTTGGCAGTCGGTCTTTTAATATATCTCCTTAAAAACTTTGTTTTGTTGATGGCAATGGATGTTGGGTTAGCAATGCTGCATTGTCACAATACCGCAAGAAAACATTTCATATTGCCTGAATCCTTTTCGGAACAAAAAGTTGAGAGAAGAATCAACCGCTTTGGCAAGAAATACGAGCCTTCTGCCATTTCCCCTCGACCTGAAACACTTCGATACAAGAGCAATGCTCCCATGACGATTTATTCAAGCGGTATTGAGAAGATTATTGCAACATATCGCATTCATTCTTGGATAAAAGCCAATACCAGTTGATCGTCAATTCTGCCACAGCAAACTCAAAGGCATTAAAAGGGAAAAAGAAACATCGGTTTCTTGATAAATCTCAAAAGAGTTCTCCATTAAACCGTGCTACCGTAATTGTGATATTTGCCAAACAAGTAGATGAAAAATTGAGAAATAGTTTATTTGATGTGGTTTGTAAAAATGGTGGAGATGGATTTGATACGACGATACTTCCGTGTGTGGTGAATTTAGAAAAACAAGTTTGTACATTCGACAGTATGCGAATGCCCTACACGGGACTTCAATATCCGGTAAAGAACCGCGGTATAAAGATTATTCGAAAATATTTGTTTAACAATAAATTTCCGTTTGCCGATTCGCCGGATATGCTTGACCCCATTAAAGACATGGATCCCGAGCAAAGCCTGTGGGATTTTTGGAAAACGATGACAAACGAACTCGTGTCAGATGATAAGAATATGAAAAAACGCTTTGAAAAAATGAAGCATGGGGACATCGTTTTTGAAGATGGCTATATTTATTTAAAACGGGAAGATCACGGCCTTTGGATTTCTGTTGAATTAAATGAAGAACTGAGAACGGCTGAAATTGATCCCATTGATTCTTGGGATTATCCAAAGTCCAATAAAATTGCAAAAGCTGCCATAAAAGAAATAAAAACTTTGCTTAATACTTATTTTGCCGGACTGGGATACACCACAAAGTATATTTCTTATGAATGATATCTTTTTCGGTGCTACGAGCCAGATCGAGTAGTCGTAACGGATTTCGTTGCGACTACTTTTTTAATCCATTACCTTCCCTCATACCACAAAAAGATGGACAAGCGGGGGCGGGGCAGATATAATGATATTATCACTATTCAAGGAGGACTTTCCCACATGATCCAAATCAAGGCTGTTCCCATCTCCCACGAGGCCTTTGCGCCCTTCGGTCAGTTTTATCCAATGGCCGCACCCGCGGGTTATGCCCTCTGCGGCGAGCTTCACCGTTTCTTCCCGGATCGCTTGGTGGCCGACAGCGAACACCGAATTGGCTATTCTCCCATTCTGGTAAAAAAGCCGGAAAAGATGATCATCTCCCAACAGGAATACCACACCACCACCTGGGAAATGATCCTGCCCCTCAACGACGACATGATCCTGCACGTAGCACCCGCTTCCGCCGGAACCCCGGTGTCTGAATTTGCGCAGGCTTTTATCGTTCCCAAGGGTACCTTAGTCAAGCTCAATGCCGCCATCTGGCATCTGGCGCCTTTGCCTGCCAACGCAGAGGAGCTGACTGCCATGATCATTCTGCCGGAGTGCACCTATGCCAACGACTGCAAGGTTGTGGATTTGAAGCCGGAGCAATATTTTGAAATTGTTCTGTAATTTCACAGTCAAAACCTCCGGCTAAGCCGGAGGCTTGATTAAGCCCTAGAAGGGCATTTTACAAACTATTGCCCCTAAAGGGGCCCCGAATGGTTTGCCGACCGCATTCCTTTCTCGGGCCGCCCCTTAAGGGGCTTTTTCTATGCCTACTTGTTCTCGCGACCCGTAAAC
>JAZNFY010000077.1:0-2233 GCA_045589195.1 Faecousia sp.
AGCCTTCATGTTGGGCTCCAAATCCTCGCCCAGCAATTCTGCAAACTTGGCGGCATGCTCAGCCTCTTCGTAAGCTGCCTTCTCCCAGTACAGGCCGATCTCAGGATAGCCTTCCCGATGAGCAATGCGAGCCATGCACAGATACATGCCCACCTCAGAGCACTCGCCGTTGAAATTGGCCATCAGCTGATCGAAGATATACTTCTTGTCTTCCTCGGAGATATCGGGGTTGTTCTTCACGGTCTGGGCATAAACGCCGTACTCATGAACAGCGGCCAGCTTCTGCTCGCCCTTCTGCTCCACGAACTTGGAAGCGGGAACCTTGCAGACAGGGCAGCGGAAATCCGCATCCAGCTCCTCGGCGGTGTGAACGTAACCACAAACAGAACATACAAACTTTTTCATTTTCATTTCCTCCAAAATTTTAAATATTATTTTTTATGTTTTTAATTTACTTGTTTTGCGCATTGGCCGCAGATGCCGGTGAAGGTCAGCTGACAGCCGGTAACCTGGCCGCCGGAATTGGCGGCTGCGGCTTGATTTAGGTCCTCGGGGACCTGGATATTGCCAAGATCCAAAACACATCCGCATTCGGTGCAGATGTAATGGACATGGGGTGCAGCGTTGCCGTCGAACCGTTCCACACCTTTGACTGTGCCCACGCTGATAATCAGCCCCTGCTCTTTAAACAGAGCCAGGTTCCGATACACGGTGCCCAGAGAAAGGTCTGCGATTTCCGGTTTCAGCCGGTTGTACACCCACTCTGCGGAAGGGTGGACATCCGTCTGCCGCAGGCAATTTAGGATCGCTTCGCGCTTGCGAAAATGCTTGGTGGCTTTTTCCATGTCTTCCTCCCGTTTGTGTTATTAAATGAGAACAATTCTCATTTACAGGGCAAGTATAACACGGCTTTTTCTATTTGTCAATAGGAATTATTCTTATTTAGGAAAAATTTTTGAAAATTTTTCCTAATCCAATGGCGGCTTTTTCTTTCCGTCCGGGAAGAACGGACTTCCGGGCCTAGTAAATGCATTTTTAAGATAGCGGCAGCTCACTTTATGCAAACAAAAGCGGAGAGCAGCAAGTGCTCTCCGCTAATCTTATGCAATTAAGCCGCGGCTTTTGCCGCCTTTTTCTTCTTTACCCACACCACGGTGTACCAGACAACGCCTGCCAAACCAACGGCTGCGGTGACGAAGCACATGATCAAAATCGGCATATACATTGTACCGATTTTCCACTCCGGACGAACCAGGAAGCTATATGCGCCGTAACCGCCCAGGAACAGGGCCAGCCCGGAAGCCATGGGCGCCATCTGATGCCACAGACTCAGAATGCCCAGAACAACGCCCAGCGCCAGGAACAGAACCGGCATGGTAACCATATCGTTGATCCAGAAATAATCCTTGTCGCCGTAAAGCTCTTCGTACATGTCCTGGAAAACCTTGGTCATATCCTTATGCTCCTTGGGGAACCAGACATAATCGTTAATGGAGATCACCTTGGTGACCTCAACCCGCTTGCCGTCGACCTTCTCTTTGGTCTCATAAGTCCAGTTGGGCTGGAACAGCAGCACGATCGTCACCAGAATCATCAACAAAGCGATCCAGTTGATAATCCGAGTGCCTGTTAGTTGTATCTTCATAAGGCGCGCTCCTTTGCATTCTCTAAGTTCTAACATAGTAACAGAATAATTACCCTAAATTGTGAACAAATTGTGAACTTTTAGAAAAAACAGTCTGTCCACAGGCTTTTTTTCTTTTTGTGTTTTTCTCTTGGAGAAATCTGCAAAAAACTTGTTGCGATATATACAATTTATCAGTATAATAAGGGGTGAGCTTTCGTTTATCTGTTATGACCAAAGAGGTTTTTTATGATCAACATATTGATCCGCCTGTTCGGCATCGGCGGACTAATCTTCACCGTAATCCCTTTTCAATTTAACAAACATAAAAAAATTGTGCTGTTCAAAATGACCTCGGAGCTTTTGTTTGCGGCCCAGTACTTCTTAATGGGCGCCTACACCGGCGCGGTGCTGGATCTGATCTCGGGGCTCCGGAACTTCCTGTTTTACAGGTTTGTGGAGAAAAAGCGCTCTACCGCGCCGATCATTATCCTGTTCGGCGTGTTTGTGGTGGTCTTGGGCTTGCTGTCCTGGAACAGCTGGCTGAGTCTTCTTCCCATCGGCGCAAAACTATTGACCACCGTATCCTACGGCATGAAAAACGAACGG
>JAZNFY010000078.1:0-12447 GCA_045589195.1 Faecousia sp.
ACCAGGTGTGCCGCAATCCCAAGTGCATCTGCCAGACTGAACAGGAGCTGCCCCAGATCTCCAAGCTGACGGACACAGACGCCAATATCTACCGCTGCATTTACTGCGAACAAAAAGTATAAGAAAATAGCAGACAGGCAAAAGCCTGTCTGCTTTCTTTTTTATTCTGCTTTGCCGTTTCTTTTCAGCAGATCATACTTGATGTCCCACAACTTTTGGCTCAGGTCAACGTAATAGGTATGGGGATTGTCAAAACGCTTAACTTCATCCCACAGCTTGTCGATCTGGTCCAGGCAGTATGCCCGAATCTGCTTCAAATCAGGCTGTTCATACACCAGCTCGCCCTTTTCAAAGATGGGCACTTGCAACTCCTTGGCAGTAAAGTTATACACCGTCTTGGTCTTCCAGGTGGCTTCCGGATCAAAAATTTCCAAATCCTTACTGTCGTCCACCGTTTCATCGTAAACACACAGATAGTCGGCAATGGCCTTGCCTGTGTCGTTGCCGAAGAAGCGGTAGAGCTTCTTGAAATGGGGGTTGGTGATCTTGCCCACGTTCTCGGAAATTTTGATCTTAGGCTGGATTGTGCCATCATCATGCTCCACGGCTGCCAGCTTATACACGCCGCCAAACACCGGCTCGGAACGGGCGGTGATCAGCCGTTCGCCTACGCCGAACATATCGATCTTTGCGCCCTGGCGAAGAAGGTCCTGAATGATATATTCATCCAAGGAATTGGAAACGGATATCTTACATTCCGTCCAGCCTGCATCATCCAGCATTTTTCTTGCCTTCTGAGTCAGATAAGCCATGTCACCGGAGTCAAGACGGATACCGCATTTGGTGATACCCTTGGGCTTCAACACCTCGTTAAATACCCGGATGGCATTGGGAACGCCGGACTTTAAGGTATTGTAGGTATCCACCAGCAAAGTGGCATTTTCCGGATAAATTTCACAGTAGGTCTTAAAGGCATCGTATTCCGTATCGAACATCTGCACCCAGGCATGGGCCATGGTGCCGCCTGCATACACGCCGTAGATCTGGTCGGAAATGGTGCAGGCCGTGCCGTTACAGCCGCCAATATAGGCTGCCCGGGCGCCCAAAATGGCTGCATCAGCGCCCTGTGCCCGACGGGAACCGAATTCCAGCACCGTCCTACCCTGAGCCGCGCGCACCACCCGATTTGCCTTGGTGGCGATCAGGCTCTGGTGATTAATGGTCAAAAGCAAAAAGGTTTCGATGAGCTGCGCTTCAATGGCCGGGGCGCGAACGGTAATGATCGGCTCCTTGGGAAACACCGGCGTACCCTCGGGGACTGCCCAGATATCACCGGTGAACCGGAAATTGGCCAGATACTCCAAAAACTCCTCGGAAAACAGCTTTCGATCCCGCAGATAGGCAATATCCTCATCGCTGAAATGCAGATCCTTGATATACTCAATAATCTGCTGCAAGCCTGCGGCGATGGCAAAACCGCCCCCATCGGGACAACGGCGGAAAAACAGGTCGAAATAGCAAATTCGATCCTTATATCCTTTCTCAAAGTAACCGTTACCCATGGTAAGTTCGTAAAAATCGCAGAGCATCGTCAGATTCAGCTTCTCTTTTGCTGCCATAACTGCCCCTCCTAAATTAAAGTTATTTTTATTATAAGTAACAGGCAGAAAAATAGCAACTCTTTTTTGTTGACACAAGAGTTTTTCCGGGATATATTGGAAAAAGAAAGGTTGTGATTATTATGGAAATCAAAATTGGCATGATCGGCGAAGCAGCGACTCTGGCAGAACGGGAAGATGCCGCTCTGGAAGTTGGCTCCGGCAGCCTTTTGGTCTACGCCACCCCCTGCATGGTAGCGCTGATGGAAGGCGCAGCCTGTGAAGCCATCGCCTCCGGTCTTGATGAAACGGAAACCTCCGTTGGCATTGAATTGAACGTGCGCCACACCGCCGCTACCCCGGTGGGAATGGAAGTGCGGGCCACGGCAGAGGTCACAGAAGTAGATGGGAAGATCGTCACCTTTACACTTAAAGCCTTTGACGAATCCGGCCAGATCGGTGAGGGAACCCACAAACGGGCAGTAGTGAACGCCCAACGGTTCTTAGACAAAACGTACGCAAAATTATAAAAAACCACCCCTTGGACGTTTGTCCAAGGGGTGTTGACTTACCGATAGAAAGTATTGCCGCCAATGAATTCCCGAACCAGACTGGTCGGTGGGATCTCATCGTCCACATCTGCCTCTTGAATATAATTGAGAATCTTAACAATGATACGCACATCATCGTAACAGGGATCTTCGGGTGGCACTGCCGTGAGCAATGGGAAAATATGCTTTTTCAGCACCGAGAGCTCATACAAGGTGGAGCTATTGAAGATCACATCCGCATTTTCCTGATACGGGAAGATCCACCGCTTCTCACCCCGGCGCACAGAGTCCCACATAGACATAGTGTGCTGCACCGATGAGCCGCGGCTTTCATAGTCCCGGACCGTACGCCGCAGCAGGCGCAGATAACTGGAAGGGATTCGGTTATGATTATCCAAATTCAGCGGAAGCAGCGGGCTGACATAAAGCCGAAACACCCGGTCCATATCTATATTCCGGGGCAAAAGCGCCGGGTTTAAAGCATGAAGACCTTCCACGATGACGACGGAGTCTTCTCCAAGAGCCATCCAATGACCGTTCCACTCCCGCTTGCCGGTCACGAAATTGAATACCGGAATTTCCACCTGCTCGCCGTGAAGAAGCGCGCCGATATGCTGGGCAAACAGGTCTGTATCGATGGTATTGATGTGTTCCAGATCCACCTTGCCATCGGGGCCCGGCTGGATCTCGTCCCGATTCCGGTAGTAATCGTCCAAACTCATGAGAATCGGCTTCTTCCCATGAACCCGCAGCTGAGTGGCCAGGCGGTTGGCAGATGTGGTTTTGCCGGAAGAGCTGGGTCCGGACAGAAGCACCACCTGGGCATTGCGCTGACAAATCATATCCGCAACCTGAGAATAGCGCTTTTCGTGAAGGGCTTCATTGACCCGGATCAACTGCCGGATCCTGCCGCTGCGAACCAAGTCATTCAGATCTGCCACGGTTTCGCATTCCATCAGCTCGCTCCACTGCTTACCCTCGGAATACACCGAAGAAAAATGGGGCATATCATGATAATCCGCCACCCGGTCGGGCATTTGATCGTCCGGAAATACAATCACAAAGCCGCCCTTGGCGGGAAGAATATCCCACACCCGAAGATATCCGGTGGAGGGCGCCATTTCCCCATAGAAATAGTCCGCAAAATCTCCGTGACTGTAAATATCAAATTCCTCCGATTCCCGCCAGGATAGCAGCCGGGCCTTATCCGTTTGATCCTTCTGCTCGTAATAACGAATGGCTTCCTTGGTGGAAATACGACGACGCAGCAGCGGAATGTCCTGCTCCGCCAATTCTTTAACCCGCTCTTTCAGTTTTTGAGAAGAAAAATTCTCTACACCACTGACGGAAACAAACAAACCTGCGCCCACAGTATGATTGACTTTTGCAACTGCCTTAGGCCAAAGCTGCTCCACCGCAAGAAAGGACACGAAAAGCATCGTGCGAACATAAACGTCCTTACCCGTAGGGTCGCCGTAACGAAGCAGATTCACCACGCCGTCAGAAGCCTCCATGGCACGGCGCATGGACTGACGTTCATCCTCTACCTCTTTTTTGCGCACGGGAATATAGTTCAGCGTAAAAACCTCACCTGCGATTTTCGCCGCTAAGGGCTGCGTGGAAAGAACATTCGTATCCAATCCCAACTGGCGCACCAGTTCCAAAAGGGACTGACCGGGTCTGGCAGACACCGGATTGCCATCTATAATTAATTTCATATCTTCGCCCCCTTTTCTCTTAACCGCATATAGGATATGCAGCTGCCGACAAATATGTGCTGCACCTATTTTAACCGATTTTTCTGTTCAATGCAAGATATCAAAAAGACCGCAGGGTTTTCCCTGCGGTCCTGGTCGCTTATTCCTCGCCGATCTCCATAATATCGTAAGGTGTAGTCTGGTACACAAAATAGTTCAGCCAGTTGGAGAACAACAGATTGGCGTGCCCCCGCCAACGAACGATGGGTTCTTTTGTATCATCGTCTCCGGGGAAATAATTCTTCGGCACATCAATAGGTAAGCCCTGGGATTTGTCCCGGAAATACTCGGTTCGCAACGTTTCCGGATCATACTCTGAGTGACCTGTAACGAAGATCTGCTTGCCTTGATCGGTCATCATAGCGTAAACGCCTGCTTCGTCAGATGAAGCCAGGATCTTGATCTCGGGAACGGCCTCCACATCGGCGCGGGAAATGGTGGTATGCCGGGAATGCGGTACCCAGAACACATCGTCAAAGCCCCGGAGCAAAATCGCCCGCTTGTAGTCCGCCTGATGGGGAAATACGCCGAAAAGCTTCTCCGAGAGGGGATACTTTCCAATGCCGTAGTGGTAATAAAGGCCGGCCTGAGCTCCCCAACAAATATGGAAGGTAGAATGTACATGGGTCTTGCTCCACTCCATGATCCGGCACAGCTCGTCCCAATAATCCACCTGCTCAAAGTCCATTTTTTCCACCGGCGCGCCGGTGATGACCATACCGTCAAACTTCCGGTCTTTCAGCTCGTCAAAGCTCTTGTAAAACGAGAGCATATGCTCCTCGGATACATTTTTCGCTTTGTGGGAAGTGGTATGCATCAACGTCAGATTCACCTGCAAAGGTGTATTGCCCAACAAGCGGCTCAGCTGTGTCTCCGTAACGATTTTAGTGGGCATCAGGTTTAGCAGAACGATTTCCAGGGGGCGAATATCCTGCCGACTGGCGCGGTTTTGGGTCATGACAAATATATTCTCCTGCTGCAACGCCTGGGCTGCCGGCAGATGGTTGGGAATCCGGATCGGCACAGTATTCCCTCCTTTTCTTCTGTATTTGTGAATATTCTACTCGAAAGGCATCCATTTGTCAATTCTCGTTCCCGGATAATAATGTCCCAGAATGTCAGAAAAGCTGCTGCCGTCCCGGGCCATGGTCTCCGCACCATACTGGCTCATGCCCACCCGGTGCCCCTTTCCGGTGGTGGTAACGGTAATGCCGCCCTTTTCCGCTTTCATGGTAAAGGCCGTGGAATTTAACGAAAGCAAGCTGCGCAGGTGCGTGCCGGAATAACGGACTCCGCCGATGACCATAGAATCCACACCACCGCCCCGGGTTCTGTTTATCTGGCCCAGCCACCCGGCACAATCGCCGGTCAAATCTCTTCCCAGACAGGCGGCAAATTCCGAAGGTGTAAAAAATACAGCATCTTCATAAATGGGTGACCACTCCTCTCCGGGGCTGACCACCGACTGTAAATAAGGGACGCTCTCCCCCCACACCGCCACTGCATCCTCCGTTTTGCCGCCGGAACAGGAAAAATAGGTAGCCTGAATCAATGCGCCGTCATAAGTAAGGACTTGTCCCGCAGTTTCAGCCACCGCAGTTTTCACCCGACTTAGCATCTTTTCCGTTCCCCCGTACCGCTCCGGATTCACATAAGATTGGCAGCATTTATAATTTACACATACGCCGCCATTCGGATGCTTTGACCCGGCAGATGACCATTCCAATGCACAGGTTCTGGCTGCCACCGCCTGGGCTTTCAGCGCTTCCATAGAAAAAGATGCGGGCATTTCCCCCAGCACCACGCCCACCAGATACTCTTCCAGAGGCATTTCCCTGACCTCATCAGAAAAAACGATCGGAAGAACTATTTCACGGATTATCTCCTCCTGAGGGGTTTGGGGCGCATTGGTTCGATTCCTCACGAAAATATCAACAAATCCAAACACCGTTGACGGCATAAAAATGCCCAGCAAAAATGCGCCCAAAAGTGGTTTCCAATCCTGTTTCATGATGCATCATCTCCCGGAAATATTCTAACAATTCTTCCTTAGTTTTTCTGGCAGAATCAGGCGAAATCGTTTCCAAATTTTTCCCAGTTCTTGACATCATTCTGCTGAGCAAGTATAATTTATGTCAGAAAGGCTCGAAATGAGGAACCGATATGAAATCAACCTGGAAACGAATTTTACCGATCCTTCTTTTGATCGTTACACTATGCAGCATCGTCTGGTATCTTTTTGTCTACGACAGAACATTTACCAAAGATATGCTCATTCGTCAAGCGCGCTATTTTGAGCAGGAAGGCAGCCACCAGATCGCCGCATGGCTGTATGATGCGGCTTATCTGCAATCCGGCAGCAGCGAAGATGTGGCCATTGAACTTTCTGATCTTTTTAAGGCCCATGACAATTACTCCAAAGCTGAACATACCCTGTCCAAGGCCATCTCAGACCATCCCACCGTCAACCTCTACATTGCCCTGTGCAATATTTATTTGGAGCAAAACAAGCTGCTGGACGCAGTGACTATGTTGGACTCCATTTCTGATCCTGAAATTAAAATGCAGCTGGACCAGCTTCGCCCTGCCGCACCTACACCCAGCGTACCCCCCGGATACTACGCCCAGTACCTCACCGTTCAGGTGCAAAGCACCGAGGGCGCATTGTATGTTTCCGGTGACGGAGAATACCCCTCCACAAAGGATGATGCATACACCGGCGGTGTTACCCTGGTTGGCGGCGAAAATAAGATTTACGCCCTGTCTGTGGGTGAAAACGGGCTGGTCAGTCCCCTTTCCATCTTCACCTATACCGTTGGCGGTGTCATTGAAGAAGTTACCCTGTCTGAATCCGCCCTTGACCGACTGGTGCGGGATACCCTGGGATTCTCCGACGATTACCGATTGATGACCAGCGACCTGTGGAAGATCACCTCCCTTGTTTTCCCCAAAGATGCCGGGAGTATCAGTGATCTGCAATATTTTCCCTATCTGACGGAACTGACGATCAATGGCGGCTCTTACGAAAGCGCAAGCATTCTTTCGGCTCTTTATAATCTGGAAAAGCTAAGCGTCACCGGTGTTAACCTATCGGCTCAGGATCTGAACAACATTGCTCAGCTGCCCAATTTAAAAGAGCTGACATTGACCAAGTGTGGGCTTTCCTCCATTGAGAATCTGGCCGGTGCCCAAAATCTTCAATATCTGAATTTAAGCCGCAATACCATTCGGGATCTGACCGCCCTTTCCTTTATGTCGGATCTTCATACTCTGGATCTTTCCCACAATGCGGTGATTAATTTAAGCTATCTGAGCGCATTGACCAATCTGAAAAATCTAAACGTGGCCAATAACAAACTGGCATCTTTGGTTCCCCTGGTGGGCTGCACAGCTTTGGAAAAGCTGGATATTTCCTATAACGACATCGGCAATCTTACCGGTATCGAAAATTTGAAAAAGCTGAAGGAATTGACCGCTTCCGGTAACAATATGACCGATCTGGATATTCTGTCCGGCTGCACCCAGCTGACACATTTGACCGTATCTGACAATTCCCTTCTGAATATCAACACGGTAACCAAATTGCCGCTTCTGGAATATCTCGACTTTTCCTACAACGAGGTCAAGAAACTCCCCCAATGGACAAAAAGCAACAATCTGATCCATATTGACGGCGCGCACAATCAAATCAGCAGCGTCAGCAACCTGAAAAATTGCTTAAAACTGAATATTGTGATCATGAACAGCAATAAGATCTCCAAAATTGATGATCTGGTCAAATGTCCCGAGCTGGTACGGGTAGACGTTACAGCCAACCCGGTAAAGAATGTATCGAAGCTGACCGCCATGGAGATCATCGTGATCTATACACCCTAAAATAAGAATCCCACCGAATTTGACTTCGGTGGGATTTATTTATTGATGCTCCAAAAGCAATCTAAGGGCCACCTCCGCTGCCTGCTGCCGAATCTCTGACCGGTTTCCGGAGAAATGATACTCCCGGGCAAATACCTGCTCGTGATCTGCAAAGCCCACATAAACCGTACCCACAGGCTGATCCGAACCGTCACCCTCAGGACCGGCAAGGCCGGTTACGGAAACAGCAACGTCCGACTTTAAGGTTTCCCGGATGCCCCGGGCCATTTGCATGGCGGTTTCTTCCGATACTGCGCCGAAAGCAGAAAGAGTATCCGAGGATACGCCAAGTATTTGCTCTTTCACTTCGCTCCAATAGCTGATTACACCGCCCTTGTACACCGCTGATGCACCGGGTACCTCTGTAAGCATAGCGCCGACCAGGCCGCCGGTACAGCTTTCCGCTGTGGCAACGGTTCTGCCGCGATAGGCACTGATTACATCAAAGGGTAGCTTCGTCATGATATTTCACCGTTACCTTTTCTACGGATTCCAGCGCCTCGGCGATAAGCGCTGCCCGGTCAAGATTCCGCTCCGCATGGATCACCTGACCCAAGGTGGGCTTGGTTTTGGGATGCCGGGGGGTGAACACGGTGCAGCAATCTTCATAAGGCAAAATGGAAGTGTCCAGTGTGCCGATGCGCCGGGCGATGGTCACGATTTCTTCCTTATCCATACCCACCAGCGGCATAAATATAGGCATATCCACCACGGCGCCGGTAACCGACATGGCCTCCATGGTTTGGGAAGCCACCTGACCCAGATTTTCACCGGTAATCAGTGCGCCGCAGCCATCGCGCCGGGCAATATTTTGGGAAATCTCCATCATAAACCGGCGCATGATGAGGGTGAAGAACTCCTCGGGACAATTGTCCCGAATGGCTTCCTGAATTTTAGTAAAGGATACGATATTCACAGTCATTTTTCCGCTGAAACGGGTAACCAGGCGGGCAAGCTCAATGACCTTATCCTTAGCAAGCTGAGAAGTATAAGGGTAAGAAAAAAAGTGCACACATTCGATCTCCACGCCCCGCTTGGCGATCATATAAGCAGCCACGGGAGAATCAATACCGCCGGAAAGCAGGCACATAGCCCGTCCGCCCACACCGGTAGGCAAACCGCCTGCGCCGGGCTGCGCAGGGCCATGAACATAGGCCGCCAGATCCCGGACTTCCACATAAACCGTGTACTCCGGTTTATGCACATCCACCTTCACATGAGGATGCGCCTCCGCCAGACGTCCACCGATCTCTTGGGAGAGCTGAATGGAATTGAGTGGGAACTGCTTATCGGAGCGCTTGGACTCCACCTTAAAGGATGCAGCGCAATCCAACTCCTCACCAAGATAGGCCTCCACTGCGTCATAAATACCGTCCACGGTCTTTTCGCAGGGACGGCAGCGGCACAGACTGACCACACCGAAAATACTGCGGCAGGCTTCCCATGCACCGTCTAAATCGCAATTTTCGTCCATGGGCTCCACATAGACTGTGGACTGCATGATATACACGTCGAAATTGCCGTAATGCTTCATTCTGCGGCGCACGTTCTGCCGCAGTTTGCTCTCAAACTGCCGCTTATTGGCCCCTTTCAGGACGATCTCGCCCAGTTTCATCAAAAAGATCTCTTTCATCATCGTAACTCCGTTTCCTTATCGGTTACCCAGATTGACCGTACGGTACTGAATCGCCTCGGCAATATGGTCGGGGGTGATCGCTTCGCTGCCCTCCAAATCCGCCACGGTACGCGCAACCTTCAAAATCCGGTCATAACTTCTGGCTGTTAAATTCATTGCATCAAAGGCCTGCTTCATCAGTTGTGCACAGTCTTCGTCCAACTGGCAGTATTTACGCATCTGATCCGGGCCCATGCGGGCGTTACACATGGTTCCGCCGTCACCAAAACGCATGATCTGACGTTGCCGGGCGGCATTGACCCGCTTGCGGATTGCCTCGGAAGGCTCAGACTCGCCCCGCTTACGCAGATCCTCAAACTGCACCGCGGGCACTTCCACCACAATATCAATTCTGTTCAAAAGCGGGCCGGAAATCCGGCTGCGGTAATGCTGAACTGAGGTTTCCGAACAGGTGCACTTTCCCGAAGGATCACCATACCAACCGCATTTACAGGGGTTCATGGCACAGACTAGCATAAATTCCGCCGGATAAGTCACTGCGCCGGAGACTCGGGAAATGGTCACCTGCCCATCTTCCATGGGCTGACGCATCATATCCAAAGTATCCTGCCGGAATTCCGGCAGCTCATCGAGAAACAGCACGCCCTTATGAGCCATAGAAATCTCACCGGGCTTGGGATTCGTGCCGCCACCGGCAAGACCGGCGTTGGAGACCGTATGGTGGGGTGAACGGAATGGGCGCTGGGTCACCAGGGGCTGCTTTGCCGTGAGCATGCCCATGACCGAATAGATCTGACTGATCTCCAAGGATTCTTCCCAGCTCATTTCCGGCAAAATGGACGGCAGACGCTTGGATAGCATGCTCTTACCCGAACCGGGTGGTCCCACCAAAAGCACATTATGACTTCCCGCAGCAGCTACTTCCAGAGCACGCTTTACGTTCTCCTGCCCCAGCACGTCCTTAAAATCTCCTGCCACGTTTTCCGTTTCTGCCGGCTCCCACAAAGGTTCCGGCTGCAAAACCGTTTCTCCGTTGAGGGCGGCAGCCAAATCCCGCACATTACGGATACCGTACACCGCAGGGCCCCGGGCCAAGGTGGCCTCGGGAGCATTTTCTGCCGGGACGAACAGTGCCTTCACGCCCTCGCGTTTGGCAGCCATGGCCATAGGCAACACGCCGCACACCGGGCGCAGTTGGCCGTCAAGACTCACTTCACCCAAAAACGCACTGGTTGCCTTGGGCTTTCTGACACTTCCGGAGGCGCACAGAATACTGAGCAAAATGGGAAGGTCATAATGCGTTCCCACCTTTTTCACATTGGCAGGCGCCAGATTCACCGTGATCCGACTGGCAGGAAAGGTCATGCCGCTGTTCTTGGCGGCTGCCCGTACCCGTTCCCTGGCCTCTTTCACCGCCGCATCGGGAAGACCCACAATATCAAAGCCGGGCAATCCGTTGGATATATAACATTCCGCTGTGACATCGCAGCCTTTGATACCGGTGATACCCAATGTGCGAATGCTGCAAATCATCATTTTCTCCCCTTTTTCGGTGTTTTTACCATCATAACCCATTTCCAGGAAAAACTCAATCCCCTTTTACATCCTGCACCGCCGGCAGATCACCCAAACAACGGATTTTTATGCATATTTTTCACAGAAAGACTTGGTATTACGCCTTTACAAATCGACAGAAAAGTGATATGATATGAAAGACGAAATTTGAATACTCTAAGGAGGAATTTTATTTTGGCAAGAAAATTTAAGACTATGGACGGCAACACCGCTGCTGCCCACGTCAGCTATGCGTTTACCGAAGTAGCTGGCATCTACCCCATTACCCCCTCTTCCCCCATGGCAGACAACGTAGACCAGTGGTCCGCTGCCGGTCGGAAGAACATCTTCGGCGACACCGTTAAGGTCGTGGAGATGCAGTCCGAAGCCGGCGCTGCCGGTACTGTTCACGGCTCTCTGGCCGCCGGTGCTCTGACCACCACCTATACGGCTTCTCAGGGTCTGCTGCTGATGATCCCCAATATGTACAAGATCGCCGGCGAACTGCTGCCCCCCGTGTTCCACGTATCTGCCCGTACCGTGGCTGCCCAGTCTCTGAACATCTTCGGCGACCACTCCGACGTTTACGCCTGCCGTCAGACCGGCTTTGCTATGCTGGCTGAATCCAACGTGCAGGAAGTTATGGACCTGGGCGCAGTTGCGCACCTGGCTTCCATCGAAGGCCGCGTTCCCTTCATCAACTTCTTCGACGGTTTCCGTACCTCTCACGAAATTCAGAAGATCGCCATCTGGGATTACGAGGATTTGAAGGAAATGTGCAACATGGAAGCTGTGGAAGCATTCCGCAAGCACTCTTTGAACCCCGAGCGTCCCGCAATGCGCGGCTCCCACGAAAACGACGACATCTTCTTCCAGCACCGTGAAGCCTGCAACAAGTACTACACTGCTCTGCCCGCAGTTGTGGAAAAGTACATGGCCAAGGTCAATGAAAAGCTGGGCACCGATTATCAGCTGTTCAACTACTACGGCGCTGCCGATGCTGACCGGGTGATCGTGTGCATGGGCTCTTTCTGTGACGTTGCTGAGGAAGTGATCGACTACCTGAACGCCCACGGCGAAAAGGTCGGCCTGGTTAAGGTTCGTCTGTTCCGTCCCTGGAGCGCTGCTCACCTGCTGGCTGCTATCCCCGCCACCGCCAAGAAGATCGCTGTTCTGGACCGCACCAAGGAGCCCGGCTCTCAGGGCGAACCTCTGTACCAGGACGTGGTCATGACTCTGGCCAAGGCCGGCAAGAACGACATTTCCGTTATCGGCGGCCGTTACGGCTTAGGCTCCAAGGACACCACCCCCGCCTCCTTCTTCGCAGTTTACGAAGAGCTGGCTAAGGATGAGCCCAAGGAAGAGTTCACTCTGGGTATCGTCGACGACGTCACCTTCCTGTCCCTGGACGAGAAGGTTTCCCCCAACACCGCAGC
>JAZNFY010000079.1:0-20851 GCA_045589195.1 Faecousia sp.
GGATAACGGTTTGCCGCATTTTGCACCATAGCCTTCATAATGATCTGTTCCAGACCGCCGGGAATGCTGGGATTGATCGTAGAAGGCATCGGCGCAGTTCCGTTAATATGCTGAATGGCCACAGCCACCGGAGTCTCCCCGTCAAAGGGTGGACGGCCGGTCATCATTTCATACATCACAACACCAAGGGAATACAAATCGCTGCGGCTATCCACACGGCCGCCCTTGGCCTGCTCCGGGGAGATATAATGCACGGAACCCAAAGCTTCTTTGGTCAGGGTATTGCTTTTGGACATGACCCGGGCGATACCAAAGTCAGCCACCTTGACAGAACCGTTTTTCAGAACCATCACGTTATGGGGCTTAATATCCCGGTGCACGATACCGCGGCTGTGGGCGTGCTCCAACGCCTTACCGATTTGAATGGCAAAGTGCAAAGTCTCCTTCCAATTCAGAACGCCCTTTTTCTCCATGTACTGTTTCAGGCTGATGCCATCGATCAGCTCCATGACGATATAATCCGCGGAATCCGAGGAAGAAACGTCATAAACAGAAACGATATTGGCATGAGAAAGCATGGCAACTGCCTGACTCTCCGCATGAAAACGACGGCGAAGCTCTTCATCCTGGAAGAAATCATCTTTCAGAATCTTAATGGCCACCAAACGGTTGAGCCGATGGCAACGGGCCTTATAAACAACCGCCATGCCGCCGACACCGATGGGTTCCAAAATCTCATATCGGTTGTCCAGCAACCGACCAACATATTTATCCATATCCATAATGCAGTCTCCTTTCCCCGAATATCAAATCAGCACCAAGATACTGGTCACATTGTCCGGTGCGCCCCGGTTCTTTGCGATATCCAGCATCCGCTGACAACAGTATTGCTTATTTACGCCGTGGACCACTTCAAAAAGGATCTCCTGATCGTCCAACATATTGGAAAGACCGTCGCTGCACAAAAGCAGGCTGTCCCCTTTTTCCACATCCAAATGAAATATGTCACACAAAACCACGGACTCTGTACCCACAGCCCGGGTGA
The DNA here is from genome assembly GCA_045589195.1 of Faecousia sp. Taxonomy (GTDB): domain Bacteria; phylum Bacillota; class Clostridia; order Oscillospirales; family Oscillospiraceae; genus Faecousia. Next base: position 1,046 of record JAZNFY010000079.1, read on the forward strand.
TGTAGTTTTTTCCGGGATAATTTCTTGCCCGCTCCGGAGACAGTTCTCCCTGCTCCACCATCATCTGCACAAGAGAATGGTCGGTGGTCAGCATACGCACGCCGTCCCGGTTGACCCGGTAAGCACGGCTATCGCCTACATTAACCAAGGTGACCTGCTTTCCATGGATCAGCGCAGCAACCAGCGTGGTTCCCATGCCCTCAAACTCTTCCAACTGCCGTGATTGATCGTAAACAGTAAAATTGGCAAGCTTCACAGCGCCTTGCAGCATCTGATCCACTCCGTCCTGATCCATATCCGCAGACCAGGTCCGGCGCACCTCCTGTACAAACACATCAATGGCCAGCGTGCTGGCAATATTACCGGATTTTGCGCCGCCCATACCGTCACAGATCACGCAAAGCAGCGTATTTTTACCCAGCTGTTCAATTTGATAAGCATCCTGATTCTGGGCGCGTACGCAGCCCGGATCCGTTATGCCCCAATATTGCATTTTGCCCCACTCCTTTCAGGCGGAATCGACAAGAATTTACGTTCATTTTCCCTGTTCCTGGGTATATTTTCTTCTTAACTGACCGCAGGAGGCATCAATGTCTCCACCCAGAGATCTGCGCACCGTAGCCGTAACGCCGCCATCTTCCAGGCATTTCTGGAAACGGGATACCGCATTGCGGGAACTGGGTTTCAGGGGACTTTCCTCCACGTGATTCAAAGGAATCAGATTAAAATGCGCCGGCAAGCCTTTCAGCCTGCGAAGCAGCTCTTTTGCGTGCTCTTCGCCATCATTCACGCCATCGATCATGGCATATTCAAAGGAAATCCGGCGGTTGGTCGCGTCGTAGTACCGGCGACAGGCGGCCATCAGTTCCTCAGTGGGATAAGCCTTGTTCACCGGCATGATGGTATTTCGCACCGCATCATTGGGTGCATGCAGGGAAACGGACAAAGTAATCTGCAATTTGCGCTTTGCCAGCTCATCGATCATAGGCACAAGGCCGCAGGTAGAAAGACTGATATGGCGCATAGAGATGTTCATGCCCTCCGGGTGATTCACCAATTCCAGAAAACGCATCACATTGTCAAAATTATCCAGGGGTTCACCAATGCCCATAAGTACGATGTGAGAAATAGGAAGTCCGGATTCAATCTGGGTAAACAGTACCTGATCGAGCATCTCGTAAGGTTCCAGCTTTCGAACCAAGCCCCCCAAAGTGGAAGCGCAGAACGCGCAGCCCATGCGGCAGCCTACCTCTGTGGAAATGCATACGGTATTGCCGTAGTGATAGCGCATGAGCACTGTTTCAACGCAATTACCGTCATGCAGCTGCCAGAGAAACTTCTGGGTTCCGTCCCGCTTGGATTCCTGATGCCGCACCACCTGAGGCGGGCAAATGGGATACTGCTTACAGAGAAGCTCCCGCAATTCCTTGGGCAGATTGGTCATCTGATCGTAGCTTTTGACTCCCTTATGCAGCCAGGAAAAAACCTGCCCTGCCCGGAACGCCGGTTGGCCCATCGCTTTGAGCACCTGGGCGATTTCCCCGATGGTCATGGATTTCAAATTCTCACTCATACCGTCCTCCGGAATTTTGCGATAAAGAAGCCGTCCGTGTCATACTGCCCCGGCACCAGAGTCAGCATACCGGTGGTATTTTGGGGGAAGTTCGGCGGCAGGGGCAGCGGTTCCAGAGTAAAATCACTGTGGGTGGCAAGAAACTTCTCCACAACCCCTTCATTCTCTTCCCGCACGAGGGTGCAGGTGGAATAAAGCAAAACGCCGCCTTCTTTTACGTACTTGGCTTGATTCTCTAAGATTTTCAGCTGCAATGAGGGAAGTTCCTTCATTTCAGCCGGATCTTTATAACGAATATCGGGTTTTTTCCGAATGATGCCGTAGCCGGAGCAAGGCACATCTGCAATGACTGCGTCAAACTCATGCTGCCAGTCAGCATGGTAAGAAGCAGCATCACGCTCCATAGCGGTTACGATATTCAAGCCCAGACGGGCTGCGCCATTTTGTATCAAAGGAATTTTGTGACTGTGGATATCGCAGCCTATGATGCTGCCCTTGCCCTCCATGGCAATGCCGGCAGCAAAGCTTTTACCGCCGGGAGCAGCGCAGCAATCCAGCACATGCATGCCTGGCGTCAGCTGTGCGCACAAAACGCTGAGCTTTGCGGCAGGATCCTGCACATAAAACAAACCTTGCCGGAAGCTATTCAGCCGTTCCAGGTTGCCCGTAGAAGAAAGCACGAGACAATTACCCATCCAACTGTGCGGCTTTACGGTTACCCCTTCCTCTTCCAAAAGCCGGGCAAGGGCTTCCGTGGTGGTGCGAAGGGTATTTACCTGCACCAACGTGTCCGGCGCTGCATTGTTGGCAGCAAGCATGGGTTCTAAATTTTGCTGACCTACGTACTGACCCAGCATTTGAATCAGTGTCGCCGGGTGGCTGTACCGATCCTCCAAAGCGGTGGGCGCTTTCAAATCGCCCTTAGTGCGCACTGCATTTCGCAAAACGCCGTTTACCAGACCAGGCGCAAAGCGCTGGGTCTTGCAATACTTTTTCGCCAAGGTGACTGACTCATTGACCGCAGCGGAATCCGGGATCTTGTCCATCCGATAAATCTGGTAAAGACCCAAGTGGAGAATATCCCGCACCACCGGGTGCAGATCCCGCAGCTTGCCGGTCAGCAGCTGCTTTAAATAAAAATCTAGGAAATTCCGGTTCTGCAACACACCGTAGCAGAGCCGGGCGGCCAATGCCGCATCCCGGGAATCCAGAGAATCCCGGACAATATATTCTTTCAGTATGCCGTTGGACCAGGCATTCTCTTTCCGGCAGGCAATGAGCACATCCAGCGCCGTTTTTCTTGCGCTCATGCTCAAACCTCCAAAGGATGACCGCGGAAATAATCCGGCGCAGCCATTCGCTTGCCGCCCTCAGCCTGCAAAGAGCGAATTTCCACCGCACCGTCACCACAGGCCACCACCAATCCCGTTTTATTAAGGCCCAAAATCTGACCGGGCTTACCGCTGCCCTGGGTCACCACGGTTTCATGGATCTTAAAATGATTGCCGCCCAATTGAGCGGTAGCCACCGGCCAGGGATGCAGACCCCGAACATGGTTATGCACCTGTTGGGCAGTTTTCGTCCAGTCAATGGGGCACATAGATTTATCCAGCATAGGCGCATAGGTGGCAAGGGTACTGTCCTGCGGCGTAGCAGTCACTTTCCCATGCTCCATCTTGTCCATAACCTGGCAAAGCAAAACTGCGCCCAGCTGCGCCAGCCGATCCAGAAGCTGTCCTGCCGTTTCATTCTCCCCAATAGGAGTTTTGGAAACATCGATAATATCGCCGGCATCCATTTCCCGGCACAAATACATGGCGGTCACGCCGGTTTCAGTCAAACCGTCCAGCACTGCCCACTGATAAGGGGCAGAACCACGATATGCGGGCAAAACACTGGCATGAATATTCACGCAGCCGTTTTTGGGGATATCCAACACCCGCTGGGGCAAGATCCGTCCGTAGGCTACCACGGCGATCACGTCCGGATTCAATTCCCGCAGAATCTGCACGGTTTCATCGTCCCGAAAATTTTCCGGTTGATATACGGCAAGACCGTGCTGCTGCGCCAGCTCCTTCACCGGAGAGCAGACCATTTTCATTCCCCTGCCCTTGGGTCGATCCGGCTGGGTATACACCGCCGCCACATCATAGCCCCCATCCAGCAGGCTCTTCAAACAAGTCGCCGCAATATCCGGCGTGCCCATAAATACGATTCTCAAAAAAATCCCTCCGCGGAAATTTGCTTACATTTCTTCCAGCTCTTGCTCCGTCAGAAAACGTTCCATGACCTCTGTATACAAAATGCCGTCCAAATGATCCAGCTCATGACAGAAGCAACGGGCGATCAGCTCTTCGCCCCACATTTCAAACCACTGGCCAAACCGATCCTGCGCCTGAACCTTCACGTGGTACGGCCGCTTCACCAGACCGTAACGGCCGGGCACACTAAGACAGCCTTCTGCACCTTCCTGCTCCCCGTCGGTCTCCTGGATCTGAGGGTTCACCAGTTCCACGATCTGGTCGCCGGTATCCACCACCACGACCCGGCGCAAAATACCCACCTGGGGCGCAGCCAAGCCAACACCGTTGGATTCGATGAGGGTTTCCCGCATATCGTCCAGGAGCTTATGCAGCCGCCAATCAAAATTTTCCACCGGTTTGCACACCTTATGCAGCGCCGGTTCTTTGTCTGTTAAAATTTTTCGGATACCCATGTAGTTCCTCTCATTCTTCAAAGCCATTCACGTCCGCAAAAGCAGAAACACCGCGATTGCTCCGATCTTTTGCAAATTCCCGGAGCAAATGCGCAATCAGTTCCCGCAGCTGCCGGGTCAGCTGACAGCGTAGAGTCAGCCGGTAACGAAAATTATAGTTGATCTTGGGTACAGCGCAGGGCGCAGGCCCAAGGATTTGACAGTTTTCAGTTGCATATACGCCGGTTTTCAGGCACATTTTCATGCTGTCCCGGAATTTTGCAGCACCCCGGAGCACTTGACCCTCGTCCTGTCCCAAAAAAGTGATGGACACCAGGTCGCCAAAGGGTGGGTAGGACTGCATTTTCCGCAATTGGATTTCCAAATCATAGAAGCCCATGTAATCCTGCTTAGCAGCGAGGGTAATTACAGGATGCTCCGGCACCATGGTCTGGATCACAGCCTGTCCGGCAGTTTCACCGCGGCCGGCGCGGCCCACCACCTGTGTCAGCATATTGAACGTAGTCTCCGCCGCCCGGTAAGAACCGGAATAAAGCCGAAGATCCGCATCCAATACACCCACCAAAGTAACATCCGGCAGGTTCAGGCCCTTGGCTACCATCTGGGTACCAATGAGTACCGGGACTTTGTCCTTTTCAAAATGGTCCAGGATCTTTTCATGGGTATTCAAAGCGTTGACTGTGTCCGTATCCATTCGGTCGATGGGCATATCCGGGAATAAGTCGATTAGCTCCTGCTGCACCTTTTGGGTACCTGTGCCCACGGTCTTCAACGGTCCGCCGCAAACGGCGCAGCGGTTTTCCACCGGCTGAGAATGGCCGCAATAATGGCACATAAGCCGTCCGTTGGCGCTGTGATAGGTCAGCCGCTCGTTACAGCGGGGACACTCCGGCGCTTCCCGGCAATCTATGCAGACCAGGCTGCGGCTGTTGCCCCGACGGTTCAAAAACAGAATGCTCTGTTTTCCCGCCTTTCTGGTTTCTGACAATTCGTCCAGCAAATATCGACTGAACGCCAGATCGTTGCCCTCCATCAATTCCTGCCGCATATCCACGATCTGCACTTTGGGCAGTTCCTTGCCATTATACCTCTGCTGTAAGCAGTATAACCGATAATCGCCCTTTTGCGCCCGGTACATGGTCTCGATACTGGGGGTAGCCGAGCCGAACAGCACCAGGGCTTTTTCTTTCATACCCCGCCACAGCGCCACATGTCGGGCATCGTAACGGGGGGAATTCTCGGATTTATAGGTGTGTTCCTGCTCTTCATCCACGATGATCAATCCCAGGCAGACACACGGCGCGAACACAGCACTGCGGGTTCCCACGATCACCCGGGCTTCCCCGGCGCGGATACGTTTCCATTGATCATAACGTTCGCCGGTGGAAAGGCTGCTGTGCTGCACCGCCACCTGATCGCCGAAATGCGCCGCCATCAAGCTAAGCAGCTGAGGAGTCAAAGCAATCTCAGGCACTAAAAGCATAGCACTCTTGCCCTGATCCAGGCAGGAACGGATCAGTTTTAAGTAAACTGCGGATTTTCCGGAGCCGGTAACGCCGTAAAGCAGCGCTACGCCCGGTTCCTCCCCGGACATCTGCTCCGCCAAACCGCGGTATGCAGTCTCCTGCTCTTCATTGAGCACCAGCGGACCGTTTAGCTTGGCAGGACGAATTTCCCGGCAACGGAGCACCGGACGTTCCGAAAGCTGCAAATAACCCAGCTTTTCCAGCCGCTTCACGGTAGAAACCGCTGCGCCGGTGTAATAACAAAGCTCCTTAACGGAAACCGAACCGATGCTGCACATAAGCTCCAACACCGAGCGCTGCATAGCGGCGGATTTGGGTCTGCCGGCGGCATACTCCATTGCCTCTTCCGAAGAAGATGCCAAGGTAGCTATTTTCTCCGTCTTGTCGCCCAGGTTACGCAGGTACTCTCCGTTACTATGGATCCATTTTTTCCGCATCAGGTAGGAAACGATATCTTCAAAGGTCTCCTGCCCTTGCATTGCTTCACGGAGTTTGCTTTCCTGCGCTTCGCCGCCCAAGTCCTTCATCAGACGCAAAAGGGCAAGAGCGCTCTCCCGGCGGCAGCCTTTTTCTTCCCATGACCGATCCTCGGTCAAAGAAAAAGTATTTTTGGTGTGAAACCACAGGGCCGCAGGCAGCATGACCCGAAGGCAATCGTAAAATGTGCAAAAACAGCGCTCCCGAAGGAATGCTGCCAAGCGAAGCATATTTTGGGAGATCAGCGGTTCCGGGTCAAGGCAGTTTTCCACGGTTTTCAAATCCTTACCGTCTGCATTTTCAAATCCCAGAACCACGCCCTCGCAACGGCGGTTGCCTCTGCCAAAGGGTACGGTGACCCGCATGCCCACCGAAAGGGAAAGCCCCTCCGGAACACGGTAAGAATAGGGCTTATCGATGGCAAAAGGAGCCGCGGAAACAGCAATTTTCGCGATCATAAAGCCCCCTCCTAACCCTTAGTTTTCCTTAGTTTTGATATTCTTCCTTCAATTCGGCGCTGAGCTTGCCGTCTGCTACTTCCCGGATGGCCAAGGTCACCGGCTTCTCAGTAAGATCTTCGTTCCGTTCATCTGCCTCTGCGGCGATCTGGCGGGCCCGATGGGCAACCACATTCACCAACAGATAACGGCTCTGTACTTCCTTCAACAAATCTGCAACAGGGGGGTAAAGCATATCAAAATTCCTCCATTAATTCTCATCGCATGCATTTGCGATAATATTCAAAATTGTTTTGGCGCAATTGTCTACGGTGTCATTGACCACCAGGTGGTCATAGCGCTGACCCTGCTCCATTTCCCACTGGGCCCGATCCAACCGCTTTTTTATTTGATCTTCATCCGTGTCGCCTCTGCCCCGCAGACGGTTTTCCAGTTCCTGCAAAGACGGGGGCGCGATAAAGATTAAAACTGCCTCGGGGCATTTTCTCTGAACCGCAAAGGCACCGTTGGGATCTATATCCAAAATCACGCTGCCGGAGAGCAGCTTGTCCTCCAACTGAGCGGCCGGTGTGCCATAATAATTGCCCATATGATCATCATATTCCAAAAACGCATCCTCATCGATCATCTGCCGGAAGCGTTCCTTGGTCACAAAATAATAGCTCTCGCCGTCCACCTCGCCGGGTCTGGGCGCTCTGGTGGTAGCGGAAACGGAAAACCGCAGATCGTCCCGGGCCTGCATTACCGAGTGGAGCACGGTGCTCTTTCCCACACCGGATGCGCCGGAGATCACAAATAACTTTCCCTTACTCACAGCGAAGCCTCCGTTTCCTTTTCCTGTTTACCGGCAAAGCGGCTTGCGATAACCTCAGGGGTCAGGGCGGAGAGGATCACATGGTCTGTGTCCATCAGAATCACTGCCTTGGTTTTATGTCCATAAGAAGCATCGATGAGCATACCCCGGTCTCTTGATTCCTGCACCACTCTCTTAATGGGCGCAGAATCCGGGTCCACCACAGTGAGCACCCGTCCGGCTGCTACCATGCTTCCAAAACCGATATTTATGAGTTTCATACCGTCACCTTACTCAATATTCTGGGTCTGCTCCCGAATTTTTTCCAGCTCAGCCTTAATGTCCACAACGATCCGGGCAAGACGCACATCGGTGCACTTAGAGCCAATGGTATTGGCCTCCCGATTCATTTCCTGCAACAAAAAATCCAGCTTTCTGCCCACGGCACCACCGCCGGTGAGCATAGTTTCCATCTGCTGTAAATGGCTGCGCAGGCGCACGGTTTCCTCGTCCACCGCCACCTTATCCGCAAAGATCGCCGCCTCTGTGAGAATCCGGCTTTCATCGATGGAAGTGGCGGAAAGGACTTCCCGAAGCTTATTTTCCAGCCGGGCCCGGTAATCTGCAACAGTTTGCGCATTGCCCTGTTCCACCTGAGAAACCAAGGCTTCAATGGTCTTGCCGCGGCTGCGAAGATCCGCATCCAGCGCAGCGCCTTCCACACAGCGCATGGCATCATAGCTGGTCAAGGCATTTTGTACCACCCCAAGCAGATCTGCCATCAGCTGCTGCTCATCTACTTCCGGGCGTTCCACGGTAAAGACCTCCGGCAAGCGGGACAGAGTCGATACGCTGATGTCGTCTTTGACCTCATAAGTTTCCACCATCTGCTTCATTGCCGCCAGATAGCCCTCTACCACCGCCGGATTGAGGCTGACCTTTGCATCCTCTGCTGTCTCCGACTTCATGGAGATATACACATCCACCTTGCCCCGGGAAACAGACTGCTTTACCGCTTGCTTTACCGCATCCTCCGCAAAGGACACGCTGCGGGGCATTTTTACTGTGCAGTCCAGATACCGGTTATTCACAGAGCGAAGCTCCACGGTGATCTCTCTGCCATTTACGGTTTCCACCGCCCGGCCATAGCCGGTCATGCTTTTAATCAAGGTCAATATCCCCTTTTCTCTGGAAATCCGAAGCATTTTGCTCCGCATAACCCGTTATGGTATAACTAAAATCCTGTTTTCTTGCCATGCGGCGGTCATAAAGGATCACGCCGCCAATACCAAGAACAAAAAACACGCAGCCCATGATCGCGCCCTGCTGCCACAGGGCAGCGCCCAACAAATAGCCAAGAAAAAACAGGGCCATGGGCAAAAGATACAACATCGCCGCCGCTTTGAGCACCGGGGCGGACTTGGAAGTGATAACCACCTTGTCCCCGGGTCTGGCGCCGATTCGGTTTTGCGCATGGATCAGCATTTGCTGCTCCACCGCGCCGCAGCCGGCACATTTATGGCAATCCCCGGAGCAGGCGCCTTGGCGAACGATCCGCACCAGCGCCTTTCCGTCATTCAGAACTTCCTGTACATGAGCGATTTGCTCCATTACGAAACCTCAGATGCCGTTACCTTGGCATCTACACTGTATGTTCCCACTGCGCCCACAGCTGCGAACTTCTCAGAGTCCACAAGTACCACAGCCTTGTAGGTATCCGTTCCGGCCTCGGCCTCGAAAAAATCCACCTGCACTGTCAGGTCACTGGCTTTCATCTGCTCGATCTGGGTCTTAGGGCCCCGGACTGTAATCTTCTTCGCCTTTGTCAGGATGGTCACTTCCATGGTTTCGGGAACGGCAGTCTTGACGATGTTAGTAACGTCAAAGGTCTTACTCACCAGGTTCTGAAACTCTATGGTTACGTTGACCTTATCTTTTCCGGTAAGATTATCCACACCTTCGGGCAGTATGATCTCGAATTCCTTTGTGGTGTCAGTAGGCTCCTCGCCCAAGAAAATCTCACCCAGAACAAGAACCTCCATGCCTTCCAGCTTCTTCTTATCGCCGGCAATCTGAATAGTATCCATATCCATCTGGATCACGGTATTATCCAGTGTTGCGCCGCCACCGGGAATGACATTGACCACCAGCTGAATGTCCTTGTAGAACTGAATCTTCAACGCCAGATTTACTTCGCTGATATCGGTGGTCAGGTATTCCGTGGGGACTTCTTCGCCACTTTCGGTAAACAACGTATAGGAGAACTTTTCGTTCACGGACTCGGTACGGCCATTTAAATTCACCAGAACCTTAGCGTAAGAGATCTGGCTGACCACCTCTGCCGGGCCGGTCACCTGCACATACTGATAATCCAGTACCAAATTTTCCTTATCCGTCCGATAATTATCCGGAACGCTCCCCTCATAAACCACCCGAATGGGCACTTGCTTGCTCAGCCGCTCCGCAACAGTCAGTGTAATGAGCTTTGGGTTCTGGCTCAGCACCTCAAATGCATTATTTGGAATATTGCCGGGATAAGAAATATTATAGCTCACCAACTGCTGACCTACATCGTAAATTCTTGACAGGTCAGCCGTCAAAGTAATATTATTGCGGTTCAGATTCACCAGATCCGTACGGTTGCCCCGAAGCTTCAAGGTCACCTTGGGAATATCATCAGAAACAATCATCAGTCCCCGGTTATGCAGCTCTGATTCATTTTGCAGCACAACCGGAATATCCCAGAAGGTCTCCTCAGATTCCGGGTTGACCACCGTGACCACATAAGTCCACAGGCCCAGGGCAATGGCAACAGAAATCAGCGCATATATGATTTTTCTCATTTATGTTCCTCCTTGCCCTTGATCTGCAATTTCTGACGAAGACGAACTGCCAGATTCTCCTGCTGATCCTCATCTTCGGTTAAAAGCTCATGACGGAGCAGACGCTCCAAGGTCTGGGGGGCCAAATGCCGTTTGAGCATGCCGCCCACCGCCACAGAAATGGTACCGGTCTCTTCGGAGATGATTACCACCACCGCATCGGAAACCTCGGAAAGGCCTACGCCCGCCCGGTGCCGGGTACCCAAGTCTGCGCTGAGCCGGGAGCTGCCGGAAAGAGGCAACACGCAGGCAGCCGCTGCTGCTCTCCCATCCCGAATGATCATTGCGCCGTCATGCAGCGCCGCCTTGGGAAAAAACACATTGCGGATCAGCTGATCGGAAACCTGCGCATCAATGGTTGTGCCGGTTTTCATATATTCGTCCAGACGGTTCTCCCTTGCAAAGACGATCAGCGCGCCTACCCGTTCACGGCTCATCGCCTCACAGGCAGTAACGGTCTGGGCGATGATGGGCTCCATCTGAGTGCCGGGCTTTTCCGTACTGAAAAACTTCTTTCCCCAGCGAACACTGCCCAAATGTTCCAGCATCCGGCGAAGCTCCGGCTGGAACAAGATAACCAATGCGATCAATCCAACCTGCAAGAACTGATTGAGGATAAAACTGAGGGCGTACAGTTTCAGCACATCCGTCAGCCAAGCCACCACAATAATGGCAACAATGGTCGTGGCGATCCGCGCCGTACCGGTGGTACGGATCAGCGGAAGCAACCGGTATAAAAGATATGCAACAATGATAATGTCCAGATAATCCGACCACTTCATTTTCGCTACCTGTTGAATAAAATCCTGAATCCCTTCCATAGCTTTCCAACCTCTTTTCTATCGCTCAAACACAGATTATTCTCTGATTCGCATACCAATCCTATTATCCAATTTATTATAGCGGATTTGCGCCCATATAGCAATAGAAAACTGAAATTTTTTTAGCTTTTCTCCAAGCATTTTTCCAGGGTGGAAATAAATGTCAGAATTTGTTTTTCTGTGGTAGCAAAACCCATGCTGACCCGGACGGTTCCGCTTTCTGCGGTGCCGGCGCTTTCATGCGCGAGGGGTGCGCAATGAAGCCCCGCGCGAACCCCGATGCCCCTCCGGGAAAGGCGCTGCGCCAGCTCTTCGCAATCCATCTGCGGTACAAAGGAAACCGTTGCCGCCTGATGGGCACCGGCAAAGACCTTGCACCCGGTCTTTTGCAGTTTAGCAACGCAAAGCTCCATCATCTCATGCTCCCGGCAGAAAACATTTTCTGTACCAACCCGAAGAATATGGCGTATGCCTGCATCCAGGCCGGCAATACCCGGTACATTCAACGTTCCCGCTTCCAAACGATCGGGCAGATCCGCCGGCATTTCCTGATTCACAGAATCGCTGCCCGTTCCGCCTGCAATCAACGGCTGGGGCGTATCACCGCAGAGCAAAATCCCCGTTCCCTGAGGGCCAAGCAGGCCCTTATGCCCCGGCATGGCGATATAATTCGCTCCCAATTCCCCTAATGACACCCGCAAGACGCCTGCGGACTGAGCCGCATCAATGACAAACGGCACGCCGTATTTTCGGCACAGCGCCGCCATTTCTCCCACAGGCAGAACATAACCGAACACGTTGGAAACATGGGTAAATACCACCGCATCCATTCCCTGCCGCAGCTTCCGTTCAAAATCCCGGAGCATATCGTCCCAATCGAACAATTTTCGTCCGGCCACATGCACTGTTGCACCGATTAAATGCAGCGTCCGGGTCACCGCATTATGCTCGAAACCGGAGATCAACACATGATCCCCGGGGCGAATCAGGCTGCGCAGGGCAATATTAAGTCCCTGGGTGCAGTTGCTCGTAAATACCACCTGCTCCGGCTCGCAGTCAAACAGCTGTGACGCCGCTTCCCGACAGCTGTATACCGTCTGGGCCGCATTCATTGCCAAAGAATATCCCCCTCTTCCGGGGTTGGCGCACCGATGCATTGCCTCCGCCACCGCAGCGTATACCGACCTGGGCTTATAAAAAGAGGTTGCGCCGTAATCCAGATAGATCATGGGTGTCCCTCAGTCCATTCATAGACCTTTCCATAGGGTACATGGTTTTTCTTCAACAGTTCCACTGCATCTTCCGTATCTCCGAATCGAAGGCGCAGGCAATAACCGCAGCCACGCTCCGAGAAAACCTTTGGTGTTCGTTGGAGCGCACAGATTATGCCCGCTTTTTTCAGCAACCGCTCCCCTTTCTGGGCAAAGGTCACCGAGCGAAAGGTAATCAGCCAATCAAAAATCATTTTTATCCCTCCCGGCTCAGCATATGCTGATTTTGTCGAAAGGGTGCAAAAAGAAAAAGGTGTGCAAAACGCACACCTTTTACTCTTCCAATAAACACACCGCGTGACTGGCAATTCCCTCCATGGCGCCGGTAAAACCCAGCCCTTCTTCCGTGGTGGCCTTCACATTCACCCGGCTTACATCTACATTCAGCGCTGCGGCAATATTTACCGCCATTTGGGGTATATACGGCTTTAATTTGGGTTGCTGTGCCAGCACCGTGGCATCCACATTGCTGACCCGATAACCGGCATCTTTCAGTTTGGCTGATACCTCTACCAAAAGCTTCATGGAATCCGCACCCTTGTATTTTGGATCTGTATCGGGAAAATGATAGCCAATATCCCGCAGACCTGCCGCACCCAAAAGCGCATCCATCACCGCGTGGAGCAGTACATCCGCATCGGAATGGCCCAAAAGCCCCATATCAAAAGGAATCTTCACACCACCAAGGATCAAATCCCGATCCTGGGCAAAACGGTGCACATCGTATCCGTGACCGACTCTCATTCCGTTTCCTCCAAAAATAATTCTGCAATCTTCAGGTCCAGGGGCGTAGTCACCTTAATATTGCGTTCATCCCCCTCTACAATCTTCACAGACATGCCCAGCCGTTCTACCGCAAAGCAATCATCGGTCAGCTGTGCCTGATCCTTTGCAGCCTTTTTCAGTGCTCCATGCAAAAGATCCGCATCAAACACCTGGGGTGTCTGCACCCCGAACAGCAAGCTCCGGTCAGGTGTGGCGGTGATCACGCCGCCCTGCACCTGCTTGATGGTATCCTTCACGGGCACGGCGGGGGCTGCTGCGCCATAGGTATTGGCTGCGCGGACAGTCCGATCAATCACCTGCCAGGTAATAAGGGGCCTTGCACCATCGTGTACGGCGATCAGCTTTGTTTTATCCGACAAAGCGCCAATGCCCCGCTCTACCGATTCCTGACGGGTGCTGCCGCCAACGATCACGGCGCGGACCTTACTGAAATCATGACACAGATCCATGATCGGCACCAGAAGATCTTCCCGGGTGACGACCACGATCTCACCAATGCAATCACACTGCTGAAATGTCCGTACTGTGCGCACAATCATTGGCTCACCTTTTAACAATGCCATAACTTTATCAATACCGCCCATACGGGATGCATTGCCGGCAGCAACAATCACTGCGGAGCAATATTTCAGCGGAAGCAATTTTCTCGCTGTTTTTGTAATTTTAGAAAACAACATATTTTACAGCTCCATAATGCGTTTTTTGAAATAATTTCCACGAACTGCGAAGTTTTTAAACTGGTCAAATGCAGCGCTGGCAGGACTGAGCAGCACCACGTCTCCGGATTCTGCCCGTGCTACCGCCTGGCAAATTGCCTCGTCCAGAACATCGCAATCTATGATTTCCGGCGCACCGGGAAGGTAGCCGGGTGTATTCTCCACAGCTACACGGATTTTCTGGCTGGTTGCGCCGTTTACCAATAAGAGCTTCACGCTCCGACAAATTTCCGGGCCCAGATCATCATAGGGAATGTTCTTGTCATAGCCGCCGGCAATCAAAATCACCTTCTGGGAAAAGCTGCGCAGGCCGGCAATGGTACGGCTGGGAGAGGATGCAATCGAGTCATTATAATAGCGAACGCCATCCTTAACCCGAACCAATTCAATGCGATGCTCTACGCCGCCAAAGGTTTTAGCCACGTGACGCACGGTATCGTCACTCACAAGGCCCTCCACCGCCAGCATCGCGGCCATGTAGTTTTCAACGTTATGAACACCGGGAATGAGAATATCCGCCACATTCAGCACCGGAGCACCATCCCGGTAAATCACGCCATCTAGTACCCAGGCACCGTTGGTTTCCTGTTGACGGGAGAATTTGCGAATCATTGCAACGCCGGAAAACCCGTTGGTAATGGCATTATCTGCGTTCAGAACCAGGCGGTTTCCCTGGGCCTGAAATTTGAAGATATTCTTTTTTGCCTCCACGTATTCATCCATATCCTTATGGACGTCCAGGTGGTTCGGTGCAACATTGGTAATCACCGCGATTTCCGGACTGCTGCGCATGTCGATCAGTTGGAAGGAACTCAACTCCACCACTGCGAAGTCAGTTTCTCTCATCTGGGGTGTCTGACAGAGCAAAGGTGTACCGATATTGCCGCCCAGCCAAACGGTTTTTCCTTCCGCTTTCAGCATTTCGGAAATCAGCGTTGTGGTAGTGGTCTTTCCGTCGGAACCGGTGACCGCCAGAATCCGACAGGGGCACACCTCGAAAAACACTTCCATTTCGGAAGTGATCATTGCTCCCTGCTCCCGCAGCTTCACCAGAGCCGGAATATCCGGGTGCATACCGGGGGTGCGGAATACCACATCCGCTTTCAAATCATCCAGGTAGTGCTCACCAAGTTGCAGGCGGCAGCCATTACGTTCCAGTTCCAGAACCTCATCGTCCAATTGGCTTCGCTCCGTTCGGTCGCAGCCGGTAACCCGGCAGCCAAACTCCAACAGAAGGCGCACCAACTGACGGTTACTCACGCCCAGGCCAAGGACTACAATGTCTTTATTTTGCAAGGAAGTAAAATAACGCTCAAATGCAGTTGCCATTGCCAACGCCTCACTCCAAAATCATATATGTATAGTATATCCTCTCTGAAAAGAATTTGCAAGACATTTGACAATCTGCCCTTGGTGGGTTACAATATTTACGCAACTGGGTCGGACAGCCGCGGCTGCATGCTGAAAAGCAGCAGGTGAGGAAAGTCCGGGCTCCACAGGGCAGGGATAACGGGTAACGCCCGCCGAGGGTGACCTCAGGACAAGTGCAACAGAGATATACCGCTTCGTTGGTGTAAAATCGACGCAGCAAGGGTGAAAAGGTGGGGTAAGAGCCCACCCGGTCCATGGTAACATGGATTTTACGCTGTAAACTCTATCCCGGAGCAACGCCGTGGAGAAGCATCAGGTCTGCCCGACCGCTTCGAGGAGGCGGCTTGATTCCGTGAGCAATTGCGGAACTAGATAGATGGCTGTCAAGACAGAACCCGGCTTACAGACCCGTGTTGTATAGTAAAAGCACCGCCTATAAAGGCGGTGCTTTTACTATTTCTGTACAGCTCCCTTTTTTCTACTTACACACATGCTCCGCAAAAGACCTGCTACGCTTACAAATATCAATACAATACTGATAATCTGAGATGTTGATAAATAATACCATACCCCTCGGACAATGTCCCCCCGAAGCATTTCCAGAAAGAAACGTGCCACCGCATAAATGCCCATGTACACGAGCAGGATAGTACCCGTCTGGTTCTTTCTCCTTGCGCATTTCAGCAAAAATACACAGATACCAATATTGATCACCGATTCCAACAACTGTACAGGAAAGTATCCCTGTTCTGCTGGCAAATTCAGCACAGAAGCGGGATAGTATAATGCGAACGGTCCGGTATATGCGAATCCATGGCAGCAGCCTGCCAGAACACAGCCTATACGTCCAATCGCATGGCCCAAAGGAATAAAAGGTACAACAGCGTATTCAATCACAGAGAAACAACAATTCGCTACCCGAATTCCGACTATTGCGCCCAATACCCCACCAAGTAAACCGCCATAGAAGACTATACCTGTGCCAATAAAGCTAAAATCACCCTGAGCAACGAACGCTACGATTTGACTAGGGGAATATGTCACAAGAATATACACGATGTTTCCACCGGCAAGAGCAAATCCCAACACAAAGGCTCCCACAATCAGTACATCTTCCACCAAAAGACCCCGCGGCCTGCCCCTGCGCAGCGCAAGTACCGTAGCAACAGCAAAGCCGAGCATCATGCAAAGACCATAGGTTCCAATATCCCTACCCAGCACATGAATATATGGATACATACATTTCTCCTCCAAATAGAATTCCCTGTCAACATGCAAGACACAGTGCTGACAGGGTTTTCATATTAGCAGAATCAAATCGTTCCTGCGGCGCCAGCAATCGCACCTGCGCAAGCAATACATGCGATATAAAACACCAGGCCAAGCGCAGTGCCAATAATGGAGAGAACCAAACCGGCAGTAGCACACTTTGCACCATTTTTCTTACCTAATGCGCCCAAAATGATGCCAACAATGCCAACTGCAGCAGACAACCATGTTCCTCCGAAACAAGACCATGCAACACTGACAATACCAAGAACCAAAGCAGCAATACCCATCTTCTTTCTCCTTTCTCTATTTCTCTTCTGAACAACCATCAACTGATGATGATTACTGATATCTTAGCGCATTTTGCACTATTTGTCAATAGAACAAATTGCGCTGTGGTATCCTAAATTTGAAAGGATCTGGTTGGCATGGTATATCAAAGAATTCGCGATCTCCGGGAAGACCACGATTTAAAACAGCGAGAGATTGCAGATTACCTCAATTGTTCCCAACGTGTTTACAGTAACTATGAATTGGGGCAGCGGGATATCCCCACTGATGTCTTAATCCGGTTATCTGATTATTACGACGTTTCCGTTGACTATCTGCTGGGTCTCACCTCCAACCCCAAACGCAATATATAAAGCACCACAAATGAGTGGTGCTTTATTTATTAAGCCGATAGGTTCTTATGAACCTATCGGCTTTTGCTTATCTTACTTTTCTTCCGGTTCAATTTTTTGTGCCAGGCCGGCCACATCGGACACCGGCAGCGCAAAGGCAATGCCCTGAGCTGCTTTGGCCATGCCCATTTCATTATAAATCGCATTGAGCACTGCGTCCCGGATATCCTTTTCCACAACCAGCATCAAAATTTCCTTCTCCGCATGGAGCGTAATGCCAAAAAACGCTGCCGCGTCCTCCTTGGCAACGCCTCGAGCATTGAGGATCGTGCCGCCACGAGCGCCCTGGGCCTTGGCAACCTCCATCACATCCTCCGCAAAGCCGGAATTGACAATGGCAAAAATCACTTCATGATTTTTCGTTTTCATATCATTCTCCCCTCCCAAGTCGGTTATTGCTCAAAAACTGGTACAGGTTCACGCCAATCACACTGCTCAGCGGAACGGCAAAGGTAATGCCCTTGCCATTTTTGATGGTGGCGAATTTTTCTTCCAGGCAGCTGATGATCGGATCGACCATATCCTCCCGCACTACACTAAGGATCACTGCCTTGTGAATGTTCAGGCCCAGCATATCCACCAATTCCGACTTTGCCGTACCCAGGCCGCTGACAACCATTTGATAATTCACCTCAAACTGGCTGATTACATCCAGATAAAACTCTCCCTTTGGCCGATCCACAACTGTAATCAGGAGCTTCAATTTTTTAATGGCCTTTTCATGAATGGTATTGCCCATTTCGCTCCTCCTTACATAAAGTTGATGATCTGCCGGTCATCTGCGTCCAGAATGCGCTTCATAGCCTTACGCTCTTTCAATCTTCTGTCCATAATAGACCGGAAGCCCAAAAGCTGAATGGTAATTAACGGTGCCATAGCCACCAACGCCACAACGCCAAAGGCATCCCGCAGCACAGCAGCCTCGCCTTGCAGGCACACACAGACGCCTGTGGCAAAGGGTAGAATAAAGCCGGAGGTCATGGGACCGCTGGCAACGCCACCGGAGTCAAAAGCGATGGCCGTATACACCGGCGGAACGAAAAGGCTCAATGCCAGAGAGATAAAATAACCGGGCACGACATAATAAACCAGGGAGAAATCAAACACGATACGGATCATACTCAGTGCGATGGCACTGCCCACGCCGATACACAGACCCAGCATCATACTCTTTTTACTTACCAGACCGCCGGTAACCTCTTCTACCTGAGCATTCAGCACATGGATGGCCGGCTCAGCAAGAACGACCAACACGCCAACCACAAGGCCAAAGGCAATCAAAATTCCGCTATGCACCTGCGCCAGCTGGTAGCCCAGCTTATATCCCAAGGGCATGAATCCCACATTGACGCCGGTAAGGAAAATAACCAGACCAACATAAGTAAACACTACGCCGATAGCAATACGTTTCAGCTGACGTCTGGGAAGCTTCAAAAGGAAAATCTGGCAGATCAAAAAGACGCCAATGATCATACCCAGCGCAATGCCAACTTCCTTACAAGTATGGATGCCCGTTTGTACAAATGCGCCCAGAATATCCGGATCTGCGGTATAATCGGGCACCTGATAGACCATGTCCTTGCTGGAAAATACGCCCAGTGCCAACACCGCAAGAATCGGGCCCACGGAGCAAAGGGCAACCAGGCCGAAACTGTTCTCCTTGCTCTTCCGGTCACCCAAAACATTGGCAATACCAACGCCCAGCGCCATAATAAAAGGGACGGTGATGGGGCCGGTGGTAACACCGCCGGAATCAAAGGCCATGGGAAGCATATTCTCGTTTCCGTTGACTACCAAAATCAGTGCAAATGCAAACAAAAGCATATAGCAAAGCATCAAAATTTGGTTTAATCTCTGCTTAAATACGATTTTCAACACGGAGATCACCAGGAACAAACCAACACCGATGCCAACAGCATAAATGAGTACTGTGCCATTCATCACAGCGCTAACCTGCTTCGCCAAGACCTGCAAATCCGGCTCCGCAATGGTGATAAGCATGCCCAAAACAAAGCACACCGTCAGCAAAAGACCCAGTTTGCGTTGCTTGGAAAGGCCGGCGCCCACGTGGGTACCCATGGGTGTCATAGCAAGGTCCGCACCCAAATTAAACAAGCCGATGCCCAAAATCAAAAGCACCGCTCCCACAGTAAACGTAATGAGCTCCACAGTTGAGAAGTGAAACCAGGGAGTCAGCGCTACAAGATATACAATTGCCGTAATAGGCAAGGCAGAAATAAGCGCCTCCTTGATTTTTGACCACAACTCACGCAATGTCACTTCATCCTTTCTGTGATTCTCTAACATTTGTTAATAGTATAACAAATATTCTGGGATATTCCTAGGGGTATTCTTTGAATTTTCTGTATAATTTTAAATAATTATGCAAAAAGTCCCGACCTTTCGGTCGGGACTTTTGACTGATGGGTTAGATCTTATTCGTAGATCTCGGTAACAACACCGG
>JAZNFY010000080.1:0-10976 GCA_045589195.1 Faecousia sp.
GGTCATAGCGGCTGTACCAATGCCCACAACGAATCGGGCCACCATCATAAACACGAGGGAATTTGCCAATGCTGACAGAACATTTCCCAATGTAAAGACGGCAATTCCAAGAAGCAGGGTCCTTTTGCGCCCGATTACATCGCCCACCTTTCCCAAAATCGGTGCACAGGCGGCGGTGGACATAGCCTGTGCCAGGGCTGTCCAGGTGGTGTTGTTGTAGGCAATGCCAATGTCCTGCACAAAGGACGGTCCCAGAACCGTAGAAAAGCCGCCAACAATTCCTATTAGAAACGCAGCCAATGCGTATGGAATAAAGCCTTTTTTGTAAGCGTTGTACTGTTCCATTTTTGCACCCCTTTTGCGGTAGTATGCCCTGCTTTGTATGCATTATTTACACTTCCCGGGACATACTCCCACTAGAAGGAGGAATTCTATGAAACAGAAATTTTATATTTGCAGGCATTGCGGCAATATCGTCGCCATGATTCGCGATAAGGGTGTTCCGATTATGTGCTGTGGTGAAAAAATGCACGAGATGAAGCCGGGCACGACGGAGGCATCCGGGGAGAAACACATCCCTGTTTATGAGCTGGATGGCAATGTTGTTCATGTGACAGTGGGATCGGTGGAACATCCTATGAATCAGGAGCACTATATTGAATGGATCTGCCTGGAATCCGAGCACGGTATTCAGTATGCCCACTTGGACCCGGATGACGAGCCACGAGCAAAATTCGCTCTTTGTGAAGGGGATGAAGTCCGGGCAGTATACGCATTTTGTAATCAACACGATTTATGGAGGAAGTAAGTATGTCTATGATCAACAAGGAAATTTCCGATTTTCGCACCTATGTCTACCACGAAAATGATTTTAAGTTTGTGAGCAAGGAAGATATCTTAGGTAAATGGAGCGTCTTTTTCTTCTATCCTGCGGACTTTACTTTTGTGTGTCCCACGGAGCTGGAGGACTTGGCGGACAAGTACGAGCAGTTTAAGGCCATCGGTTGTGAGGTCTACTCCGTGTCCACCGATACCCATTTTGTCCACAAGGCATGGCACGATGCCTCTGACCGGATCAAGAAGATCAACTATCCCATGCTGGCTGACCCCACCCATAGCATTTCCAAGGACTTTGAGGTACTGATTGAGGCCGACGGCCTTGCAGAGCGCGGTACTTTTATTATTAATCCTGAGGGCAAGATCGTAGGCTATGAGGTAACTGCCGGTAATGTGGGCAGAAACGCTGAGGAGCTGCTGCGCAAGGCGCAGGCTTGCCAGTTTGTCCACGCCCACGGCGACCAAGTCTGTCCTGCTAACTGGCAACCCGGCGCGGAAACCCTGAAGCCCAGTCTGGATCTTGTGGGACAGCTTTGATGGAGAATTTATACGATGTGATCGTAGTCGGCGGTGGTCCTGCGGGGCTCACCGCCGCCCTGTATCTGGCCCGGGCAAAATACCGGGTGTTGGTGCTGGAAAAAGAGCAGTTTGGCGTACAGATCTCCATCACCCATGAAGTAGTCAACTACCCCGGCATTACCAAAACCAGCGGCAAGGCATTAACGGATACCATCCAGCAGCAGGCAGAAAGCTTTGGCGCGGAATTTATGCTGGCAGAAGCCACCGGCTTTGACCTGACCGGGGATATCAAAACTGTGCGCACTAATCAGGGGGAATATCGCTGTTTTGGTATCCTGCTTGCCACCGGTGCCCATCCGAGGACCGTTGGATTCAAAGGTGAGGAAGAACACAAGGGCCGGGGCGTTGCCTACTGCGCTACCTGTGACGGCGAGTTTTTTACGGGAAAAGAAATATTCGTGGTCGGTGGTGGATATGCCGCAGCGGAAGAAAGTGTGTTTTTGACGAAGTTTGCCCGGCATGTTACCATCCTTGTTCGAAAGAACGATTTTTCCTGCGCCGCTTCTGTGGCAGATCAAGCGAAGAATCATGAAAAGATCACCGTGCTGTATAACACGGTGATGGAGGAAGTGTCCGGTGAAAACGGACTGACCTATGCCAGATATAAAAATACCGCCACCGGAGAGGTGACGGAAGTCAAGAGTGAAGACTCCTTTGGCGTCTTTGTGTTTGCCGGATATGCACCCGCAACGGATGCGGTCAAGGGTGTCGTAGAACTCAATGAGCAAGGGTATATTGTAACAGATGCATCTCAAAAAACCAGCGCAGAAGGTGTATATGCTGCGGGAGATGTGTGTATCAAGCCTTTACGGCAGGTTGTGACGGCCACCGGTGATGGCGCATTGGCGGCAACTGAATTGGAAAAATATGTAGCCGGGTTACACCGAAAGACAGGGCTGCATGCCGAGATACCTTCTATAAAGCAGAGTGAAGCAAGCGTCACAATCGATACTCACGAAACAAAGGACTCCGGCGAATTATTCACCGACGAAATGCGGCAGCAGTTAGATACCGTATTTGCCCGAATGGAAAAACCGCTTTTGTTGAAGCTCAATTTGGACAGCCGCCCGATTTCCGGGGAACTGGAAAGCTTTATAACGGCTCTTGTGTCACTTTCCGATCAGCTGAAATTGGAAGTATGTGACAGGCAGGCAGAGGATTCTTTTGCGCCCTGCGTTGAAGTTTGCCAGGCAGATGGAACGCCCACGGGTCTTGCTTTTCACGGCGTTCCCAGCGGTCATGAGTTTACTTCTTTTGTGCTAGGGCTATATAATGCAGCAGGTCCCGGCCAGGCATTGGATGATATGACCAGACAGAAGATTGCTGCAATTCATGAGAAGACAGATTTGAAGATATTGGTCACACTTTCGTGTACCATGTGTCCGGATCTAGTGGTCGCTGCGCAGCGGATCGCTGCTGAGAATCGCAATGTAACAGCCCATGTGTATGACATTCGCCATTTTGAGAATCTCAAAAATCAATACAACGTGATGAGTGTGCCATGTATGGTTATAAATGATGATCAGGTGCAATTTGGAAAAAAGAATCTGGCACAGATCCTCGAATTTCTTTCTGTGTAGTTGTCGTATAAATAGTCAAAACCTCCGGCAAAACCGGAGGTTTGATTTTTAATATTAATCTGCGGATTTTTTGCGGTTATAAAGCTTTGCCAGACCGCCTTCGCTGGTTTCCCGGAAACGGTTGTTTAGGTTAATGCCGGTTTCATACATGGCGCGGCATACCATATCGTAGCTGATATTCCGGGAACCGGTGAGAAAGTAGCTTAAATTGCAGGCGTCCATAGCCCGAAGTGCAGCTACCGCATTTCGCTCAATGCAGGGGATCTGCACCAGTCCGCAAATGGGATCGCAGGTCAGTCCCAAGCTGTGTTCCATGGCAACTTCTGCGGCATATTCCACCTGATCCAGATTTTGCCCATTCAATTGCGCCAGCGCAGCGGCAGCCATGGAGCAGGCTGTTCCGATCTCTGCCTGGCAGCCACATTCTGCACCGGAAATGGAGGCGTTGAGTTTGGTCAGATTGGCGATAATACCGGCGGTGGCCAGAGCATGGCAAATTTCCATATCGGAATAGCCTTTGGTTTCCTGAGCGTATAGGAGTACGGCCGGTACTACACCGCAAGCGCCACAGGTTGGGGCGGTGACGATGGTGCCGTTGTCCGCATTTTGTTCCGCTACCGCATAGGCATAGGAGGCAACTTTTTGAAATCTCAGCACAGCCGGGTCAGAACTTTCGGGAGCTTGACTGTAAAGGGATTTGGCTTTTCTTTGTACATTCAAACCGCCGGGCAGAATTCCTTCTGCATGTAAACCGTCTGATACAGATTGTTTCATAACCTGCCAGACTTCCATTAAGAAGTCCCAAATTTCCGGCCCTTCATTTAATTCCACATACTCCGAAAGAGTGTGAATGTAGCGCCATTTGCAAAAATCCGTAATTTCCGCGAAGGAGTGCTCAATGTAAACTTCCTCTGTGGGAGAATTGGACTGTCCCTCAATGCGAATATCACCGCCGCCGATGGACTCGACCCGTAAGGTGCCCAATAACGTGCTATTTTGATAGGCGGAAAGATCCAAAGTGTTTGGGTGGCAGTCCGGCAGCACATCTTTGGAGAAAGCGATCTCACAGGGGGTGGTGTCGAATACCTGCCGTATTACCCGGTCTGTTCCGTGGCCAATACCGGTTTTGCTCAGTGAACCGTAGAGAATGACTTTGTATTGATCTGCGTAAGGATATAGCTCACGGAAGAGCGTTGCTGCCCGCTCCGGGCCCATGGTATGGGAGGAGGAAGGACCTTTACCGATTTTATATATCTCACGTATGGATTTCATAGCTTTTCTCCTGTTGGCATATTCTGTTTTCAGTATAGCAAATGATGTGTAAAATTACAATCCCCTTATTCTGCCTCTTTCAGCGCTTCCAGAGATAACTCGCCTGCCAGACGAAATAATGCATCGGAAAGCACCTGTTCCAGCGGTGCCCCGATGTTCGCGGCGATACGTGAGTAAAAAAGAGCCACAGCTGGCTCCAATGTAATTGTAACCTGCTTCATTTTGCGCTCCTCCCGGGAAAAACTTTATCTTATCCTATGCAAACCCTTGACAGGTGTGCTAAAATAGTCTGTAATGAAACCGCAAGGTAAAGAGAGGTTTTTGATATGGCTAAGGATAAAAAAGTAGAGCAGATTACCGACATGGAGCAGGATTTTGCCCAGTGGTTCACAGACGTGTGCACTAAGGCGCAGTTGATCGATTACTCCTCCGTTAAAGGCGTGTTCATTTACAGACCTTATGGCTATGCCATTTGGGAAAATATCCAGCGAATCATGGACGCGGAGTTTAAAAAACAGGGTGTGGAAAATGTTTATATGCCTTTGCTGATTCCTGAGAGCCTTTTGCAAAAGGAAAAGGATCATGTGGAAGGCTTCGCCCCTGAGTGTGCTTGGGTCACCATGGGCGGCGGCGAAAAGCTGGAAGAGCGCTATGCTATCCGTCCTACTTCCGAAACGCTGTTCTGTGAGCATTTTGCCAATGTGTTGCAGACCCACCGTCAGCTGCCTATGAAGTATAACCAGTGGTGCAGCGTTCTTCGCTGGGAGAAGACCAGCCGTCCGTTCCTGCGCCATAGAGAATTCTTGTGGCAGGAAGGTCATACCATTCACGCCACCGCCGAGGAAGCCAAGAGCTTTACAGAGACCATGCTGAATGTCTACGCAGACTTCTGCGAGAATGTGCTTGCCATGCCCGTTACCCGGGGTCAGAAGACCGAGAAGGAGAAGTTCAACGGCGCCGAAGCCACTTATACCATTGAGTGCATGATGCACGACCACAAGGCGCTGCAAGCAGGTACTTCTCACTATTTCGGTGACGGCTTTGCCAAGGCCTTTGAAATCGAGTTTACCGATAAGAATAACCAGAAAACCAATCCTCACGAAACCTCCTGGGGCGTATCCACCCGGCTCATCGGCGGTATCATCATGACCCATGGCGATAACAGCGGCTTGGTGCTGCCTCCTAAGGTCGCGCCTATTCAGGTGGTGGTCCTGCCCATTGCCCAGCATAAAGAAGGTGTTCTGGATGCTGCAAATGCCCTGAAAGACCGCTTGATCAATGCAGGCTTCCGTGTCAAGCTGGATGATTCTGACAATTCCATGGGCTGGAAGTGCGCCGAGTATGAAATGAAGGGCGTGCCGCTTCGTGTGGAGTGCGGTCCCCGGGATCTGGAAAACGGCCAGTGCGTGCTGGTCCGCCGGAACGACGGGGAAAAGACCGTCGTGCAGCTTGCGGATTTGGAAAAGGCCGTGCAGGAGCAGCTTGACCTGGTACACCAGGGCATGTATGAGCGGGCCAAGAAGAACCTCACCGAGCATACCTATACCGCCCAGACTCTGGAAGAAGCCAAGACTTTGCAGGAGCAAAATGGCGGCTTTATCAAGACCATGTGGTGCGGTGATCTGGAATGTGAGCTGAAAATGAAGGAAGTAGCCGGCATGAGCTCCCGTTGCATCCCCTTTGCTCAGGAGAAAGTGGGCGAGACCTGCGTCTGCTGCGGAAAGAAAGCGGACAAGATGATCTACTGGGGCGTCGCATACTAATTGTTTCAATCAGAAAACCGACGGAAGAGCATTTCTTCCGTCGGTTTTTGCATGTTTTTAGGGGAAAGTTTCTTGGGCAATTGGAGAATATCAATTGATTTTCCGCTGAAATTGTGTTATAATTATTTTGCAAGGATTATATTTACTTGCATTCTAAATTCGACAGGAGGGATTTGTATGCGTTACAAAAGAGGTTTGTTTATTACGATATTGCTCGTTTTAGTAGTTGTAGCTTTGTTCTTTGCTTTCTGCTGTAAAAAAATGCCGGCCAAATTATCAGAAATGAAAGACGATGATCTAATTCAGTATCTGGCTGATGCTGGCATTACATATCCAGATCCCTCGAGCGTAGATCTAAACACAATGCGTGAAGTCTTTGCGGCATATGAGAACGCTCCTGATTATAGACTGGATGTTAATTTAGTTTTGGATGAAGAAGTAGAGCTTGTTCGCAACCTTCTTATTGGTTATGAAAGCATAGCAAACAAGTGGATTCTCTTTGGCCGGTTCGTTGTCGGATAAATGAAAGTAAAAAATCCCCTGTTCGTGGAAAAACCCATGGACAGGGGATTGTTATTTATATTCTAACAAACTTTGTGGTATCATTTCTTGCGAAGTGGCAGGATTTCTTTTTTGATTACTTGAACAAGGCAATCTAGTTCTTCTTTGGTATTATCCTTGCACAGAGAAATCCGGAAAGAACTGTCCATGCTCTCAGGAGACAGCTTCATGGCGGTGAGGGTGTGGCTTCTGTGACCCTTGGCGCAGGCAGAACCGGCAGAAACGCAGATGCCGTGATCCTGCAAAATGTTGATGCTGTTTTGGGTAGGTACGCCGGGAACAGAGATGGAAAGAATATGGGGCGCGTCGTGAGCGCCGTTGACCTCCACGCCCTCTAACAGGGTAAGTTCTCCAATCAGGTATTCCAAAAGCTCCCGTTCCTTCGCAATATCATCGGAAAAGGTAGCAGAAACCGCCGCCGCGGCGGCGCCAAAACCGAAGATGGCCGGCGTTGCCTCCGTACCGCTGCGTAGATTGGATTCCTGCCCGCCGCCAAGCAGCAGGGGAGGGAAAGATTTCAGTCTGGGACTAATGTACAGCGCACCGGCGCCTTTCGGCCCGTGGATCTTGTGGGAAGAAACGGTGATCAGATCTGCGCCAAGGGTTTTCGCGGCAAATGGGATTTTCAAAAAGCCCTGTACCGCATCTGTGTGGAAAACCGCATCGGGGCAGAGTCTGTGGGTCAGCCGCGCCATTTTCTGAATGGGCATTACTGAGCCAACTTCGTTGTTGACCATCATAATGCTTACAAGAATCGTGTCCTTTCTAAGCGCCTGTTGCAGATCATCACAGCAGATGTTGCCTTTTTCGTCCGGTTGCAGATACGTGACCTCATAGCCCTGTTGAGCGAGTTCTTTTATAGTGTTTAGCACTGCGTGATGTTCAATGGCGGTGGTAATAATATGCTTGCCCCGCTTGCCGTAACGTTTTACCGTTCCCAATATCGCCCAATTGTCCGCCTCTGTGCCGCCGGAAGTGAAGAACACCCGATCAGCCTCAGCACCCATTGCGGCAGCAACCTGATTCCGGGCGTTTCGCATTCGTTTACTTGCATCGATGCCAAACTGATATAACGCGCTGGGATTACCCCAGCTCTTGGTCATGGCATCAGCTACCGCATTGATTGCCTCCTGGCAGGGTCGGGTAGTGGCAGAATTGTCCAAGTAGATCATAGAAACCTTCCTTATTTACCAACGCAGAAGCGTTCAAAGATTCTGGCTGTAATGTCTTCCCGCACGGTTGCGCCGGTGACCTCGCCAATGGCGTCCATGGCTTCTTCCAAATCTGTGAGCACAGCGTCCGGTGTTTGCTGAGCAGCCAAGCCCTGCAAACCGCGTAAAATTGCCTCGTAGCTGCGGCGGATGGCGTCATATTGCCGGGCGTTGGTGAGAATAGATCCGTCGCAGGGAATCTCCCCGGCAAACATGGTATCTACCACATCCGCAAGCTGGTCAAGACCTTCACCTGTGTGAGCGCATACGGAAATCACATACATAAAGGGCAAATCTGACGGCTGCACCGCGCTGCCCAGATCCGACTTGTTAATTAAGGCTACGGCGTTTTGGTGATCAAGGCAGGAATAGATCACTTCCTGATCTTCTGCATCCAGCGGTTTCGAGCCATCGCATACGAAAATCACAAGATCGGCATTTTCTGCTGCCTCCCGGGAGCGCTGAACACCCATTGCCTCAATTTTGTCCTCTGTACTGCGGATTCCGGCGGTGTCGATTAGACGAAGCCGGGTGCTGCCCAAAATCACCGATTCTTCCACTGTGTCCCGGGTCGTACCGGCCTGATCGGTGACGATCACCCGGTCATAGCCCGCCAGAGCGTTGAGAAGACTGGATTTACCAACATTGGGCTTGCCCACAATGGCGGCTGCAACGCCGGAGCGCAAGATCCGTCCGTGGCTGTATGTGTCCATGAGCCGGGACAGGGCAGCGGCATTTGCGGTCAGCATTTTCTCGTAGCTTGTCAGAGTGAAATCTTCAATATCTTCGTCTGGATAATCCAGCACTGCATGAAAATGGCTGCAAAGATCGGTCAGATCGTTGTAAATGGGAGAAAGCTTTCGTTGCAGCATACCTGCAACCTGTCCGGCTGCATTGGCGGCGGCGTCGGCTGTATCTGCTTCAATAAGATCAATCACTGCTTCCGCCTCTGTCAGCGCCAGTTTGCCGTTCAGAAATGCCCGCTTGGTAAATTCACCCCGTTTTGCAGGCAGCGCGCCGGCTGCGTAAAGGGCTTCCAGACCCGCAGCCAGTACAGCCGGTGAGCCGTGGCAGTGAAACTCCACCGTGTCCTCGCCGGTGTAGCTGTGGGGCGCACGGGAATAGACTGCCATGCAGTGGTCGATGGTTCGGCCTAATTTATCCTGCAATGTACCCAGAACCAATTTTCGGTTGGGCGTATCGGAAAGTTTTCCGCCATTTTGTAGCCGGAAAACCCGATCCGCCACAGTCGCGCAATCGTCACCGGACAGCCGCAAAATGCCGATGGCGCTGATCTGATGACCGGTAGAAATGGCAGCGATAACATGAGACATAGCTTAACCGCCTTATCATAAGAAATTTTGAACAGTATACCATGATTTTTGCCAAATTGCAAATCCTATCCACATATTTGCTGCTGTTCCGGCAAAACTACACAGGAGGTGGCATATATGGAGCATATCAGGAAAAAACAGAACACGCAATATCCCGGCGCACTTACGGACGAGAATATTCGCAGCATTTTTGCGGACGCCGGGGATTTTAATATTCGTCAGCTGCGCTGCGGTAAGCACTTGCTTTGGCTCTATGCCATCGACGGGCTTACATCCGGCGGCGATATCTCGGAATATGTAATCTGGCCGGTTATGACGATCCTGTCCGGCAAAACCATGCAGGAGCTTTACGATAATGCCATTTTGGGCGGAGTTTATAATTCGGTTGCAAAGCCTTGCCAGGATCTTGATCAGGTAGCAACTTTTTTAGTCAACGGTTTTTGTGTTTTGCTGTTTCCCGGTGTAGGTGCGGTGGCATTTGAAGTTAAAACCGGTGAAAAGCGGGGAATTAATGCGCCGGATCTGGAAAACACAACGAAAGGCGCAAAGGATTCCTTTGTGGAAACTGTCCGAACCAATACCAGCTTGATCCGTCGGCATATCCGGACGCCGGATCTTCGGATCTATGAAACAATGGTTGGTAAAAGAAGCCTTACCAACGTGTCAGTAATCTGGATCGACGGGCTGACCAATATGGAATATGTTAATAGAATGAAAGAGCGTTTGAATCAAATCGATATCGACGGCTTTTTGGCACCTTCTGCGGTTGAAGAGTATGTTACCGGCTCCCGTGCCACTGCTTTTCCGCTTCTGCAATACACGGAACGAACTGACCGTTTTTGCCGCGGTATTTTAAAAGGTAGGGTTGGACTCTTGGTGGATGGTCTTCCTGTGGGTTATCTTGCCCCAGTGGATATCGGCTACCTGATGAACTCTCCTGAGGATATCGGCAGAGATTTTATTTCTGCGTCCTGGGTTCGTGTTTTGCGTTATGGAGCATTGTTTATGGGGTTATTGCTGCCAGCAATCCTTGTGGCGCTGAGCATGTATCATTTAAATTGGGTACCCGAGCCGCTGACAGGCTTGATTATTAAGAGCAGGGAAATGGCTCCGTTTTCCACAGCATTGGAGGTGCTGGGACTTCTTGTGGCGTTTGAACTTTTGCAGGAGTCCGGGATTCATTTGCCCCAAAGTGTGGGACAGGCGGTGTCTATCGTGGGCGGCATTGTGCTGGGTACGGCAGGTGTGGAAGCCGGGCTCATTTCTCCGATGGCATTGATTACCGTCAGTATTGCCGGAATTTGTGGTTTTGTGCTGCCCAATCGGGATTTGGCAGCCGCCATTCGGTTTTGGCGGTTTGTTATGGCTGCCGCCGCAGCAATAGGCGGTCTGGGCGCAGTGGTAATCACTTTAACCGCTCTTGTTTTTCACTTATCCCAATTAAATAGCTTGGGCGTACCGTATTTAAAATTCTTTGAATCGGGTCTTTTACGCCGTCGTCTGGTGTTTCGGAAATACCGTCCGATTCACTTAAAAACACAGGATATCCGGAACCAAAAATAGTGCTTTTGTCAACAGAAAATCCTATATTTAGTAGGTGTGTAAATAAGAAGAAAAAAAGTTTAAAAAAACGTCAAAAAAATGTTGACAAGAACAGCACTTTATGCTAGAATGACCAAGCTGCCGTTTTGGCGAGCACACTGTACCTTGTAAATTGAATAATGTGAGACGAACTATAACACCTTGGACAATTAATGGATTGTTTAAGCGATGTAAATCGAAACAGCCAACGAAATTCTTGAGTAAATTTGCTAGTACAAATTATTCGGAAATTGATTT
>JAZNFY010000081.1:0-13525 GCA_045589195.1 Faecousia sp.
CGGGGAGACTCCGGTGGCTGTGGCCATTCAGCATATTAACGGAACTGCGCCGATGCCTTCTACGATCAATCCCAGCATTCCCGGCGGTCTGGAACAGATCATTATGAAGGCTATGGTGCAAAATGCGGCAAACCGTTATCCTACTGCCGCTGCCATGCTTTACGATATGGATGAGTTCCGGAAAAACCCAGCCATTTTGTTTGATTATAATAATCCTGTTACCGACATTGACGCTGCAATTCAAATTTCCGGTAATTCCCGGAAACAGGATGAGCCCGTTCCCGCGCCGGAGGCAGTGCCGGAGAAGCCGGCGGAACGGCGAAGACCCGCCGTGCAGCCGGACAAGCCCAAGCAGAGGAAGAGCGCTCCGCCCAGACGCCGTCGGGAAGAAGTGGTGGAAGAAGAGTCAGAGAGCAACAGCAAGGTTGCAACAGTTGCAATTATTCTTTGCACAGTAGTCGCCCTGGTTGCCATTGGCATTTTTGTGTTTGCCATGGTCAATGGCGGTCTGGGAAGCAACGATAACATTGTAGTCGTTCCCAATTTGCTGGGAATGACAGAAGATGAAATTGATACCACAGATTTTGCCATTCGGGTAAAAGAGCGCAGATACCATGATATTTATGCCGAAGGCCAGATCTATAAGCAGACCCCCAAGGAAGGTACGAAGATTGCCAAGGGCGGTATTGTGACGGTCTATGTCAGTCTTGGTGCCGAGCCGGAAAACAAGGTGATGGAAGACCTGGTAAAGGACGACACAGACGAAACAGCGGCGATTCTGTTCCTGACTGATGTTTTGGGTATTCAGGAAGAAAATATCACCGTCTATTATGAAAACAGCGCAACCAAGCCCGAGGGCATGGTGATTCGAACGAACCCGGTTAAGGGTGAGGCGCTGACAGAGGGTCAAAAGGTGGAGCTTTGGATCAGCTTGGGACCTACCGCCAAGGTCAGCAAGGTGCCCAATGTTTCCACAGGAAAGCTGACCTTGGAGCAGGCGGAAGAATTGCTGAATTACAGTGGTTTCTATAATATAATCTACGAAGAAGTGATCAGCAATCATGATGCCGGTATGGTGGTGCGTCAGTCGGAAGAGCCACAAACGGAATTGGACGTAACTGTGCAGATTATTTTGCAGGTATCTCTGGGGCCGGAGGGTTCACTCCCGGGTTCGGACTTTACTGAGCCGCAGCTTCCCCCAGTTGATCCGGAGCTGGTTACCAAGATTGTGACGGTTGAGCTGCCCGAGGAATTGATTGATGATTATGTGGTCAGCCTCTGGCTGGGTAATGAGATGGTTGCTGTCCGCAGTATTCCTGTCGGCACGCTGAGTACCCAGTTCAGCCTCACCGGTAAGGGCATTGTGCAGTATACGGTGAAGATCAACGACAGCGTGGAAAACGGCTGGACGATAAATGTGAACTTCAATGAGTGAAAGATTAGAAGGTCGAATCATTCGCTCCATCAGCAGCTTTTATGACGTACAGGTGGGCAACCGGGTTATTACCTGCCAGGCAAGAGGCGCGTTGCGCCGCGGCAGTGAAAGCCCGCTTACCGGCGATATGGTGGAGCTTTCTCTGAATGGGGAAAAGGGCATGGTGGAAAAGATCCTGCCCCGTAAAAATTCCTTTGTGCGTCCAGCGGTAGCCAACGTAGATGCATTGATCATCTTCGCAGCCAATGCCAATCCCATAACAGAACCGTTTTTGGTGGACCGGGTAGCAGCCATCGCCGGCGCACAGAATGTTCCGGTGTACCTGTGCATGAATAAGTGCGATCTTGACCCCGCGGATGAACTGGTGAATATTTACACCCGGGCCGGTTTTCCAGTGATTCGGGCCAGCGCCCAGACTGGTGAGGGCGTGGAGGAACTCAGATCGCAGCTTCGCGGAAAGCTGACGGCATTTACCGGTAATTCCGGCGTGGGGAAAAGCAGTATGTTAAACCGCTTGTGTCCTCGGTTGGCCCTTTCTACCGGTGAAGTTTCCGAAAAACTGGGAAGAGGCCGGCATACCACCCGCCATGTGGAACTGTTTTGTCTGGAAGAGGATACTTATGTGGCGGACACCCCGGGATTTTCCTCCTTTGATACTGATCAGATGGAGATAATATTGAAGGAAAATTTGCAGTATGCCTTTCCGGACTTCGGAGCGCATCTGGGTAAATGCCAGTTCCGGGACTGTTCTCATCGGGCAGAACCGGGCTGCGCTGTGACAGCGGCAGTGGGTCAGGGATTGGTAGAAAAGACCCGGTACGAAAGTTATCTTCGCCTATACGACAAGGCAAGCCAAATCAAACCGTGGGAAATTCGAAGATAATGAAATCGCCTATATTTTCCGTGAGAAAAACCGGAAAAATGGGAAAAATAATGTTTGACAAACCGCATAAAACACATTATAATATCTAAGCATGACTGTTAGGAGGGGGAAACTATGCTTCTGGGTCTATCGAAGATTATAGATTGTCCCGGTGCTTCCGTTTCGTTCTCCGAGAGCATTGATCTAAGTGATCTTCAATACGGTGAAACCTATCCGGTCAGTGAGCCGGTGCTTGCCAATGGCACAGTCCGCAACACGGCTGGCGTACTGGTAATGACAGGATTAATCTCCACCACCATCCATGGCGTTTGTGACCGCTGCGCGTCGGATTTTGATGCGTTTGTGGAGTTTCCCATTGATGTGGTCTTGGTAACGGAGCTTACCAATGAAGAGAACGAAGATGAGTGGGTGTTCCCTTTGGAGGGTGACAGCGCTGACCTGGAAGACATTGTTCGCACTGTATTTGTGCTGAATCTGGATTCCAAGCTGCTGTGCAAGCCGGATTGTCAAGGACTTTGCTGCCGTTGCGGCAAGAACCTTAACGACGGTCCTTGCGGCTGCCAGAAGGAGCTGGATCCCCGTTTTGCTGCTTTGAAGCAGCTTCTCGATCATTAAAATCAAAAGAATGCTGCCCCATAAGCAGTTTCGACCAAGGAGGTGTCAACCATGGCTGTCCCTAAGTGTAAAGTGTCCAAAGCCCGTCGCGATAAGCGCCGTGGCGGCAACTGGAAGCTGTCTGCTCCCAGCGTGTCTGTTTGCCCCAAGTGCGGTGAGCCCGTCCAGCCCCACAGAGCTTGCAAGGCTTGCGGTACCTACAATGGCCGTCAGGTCCTGGCCGCCAAGGCTGACTAAGGCAGGAACAGTAAGAGGAAGGCAGTTGCCTTCCTCTTTTTCCTTTTTCCCGTCATGCGGCGGAAAAGAATTGATTTTGCCAATAATTTGTGGCATAATGTATGAAAAGTGTTTTAACGGAAAGGATGTGTTAACATGGCAAAGCCTTTGGTAGCTATCGTGGGCAGACCCAATGTGGGCAAGTCCATGTTGTTCAATAAGCTCACCGGTCAGCGCACTTCTATTGTTGAGGATACCCCCGGCGTGACCCGGGATCGGATCTACGGAGAGTGTGAGTGGTGTGGCAGACAGTTTTCCTTGGTGGATACCGGCGGTATTGAACCGGGAACGGACAGTGATATGCTGAAATTCATGCGCCGTCAGGCGGAGATTGGCATTGAATTGGCAGATGCCATTATTATGGTCACGGATGTGCGCAGCGGTGTTACGGCTGCGGATCAGGATGTGGCTACCATGCTGCGCAAGGCGGGTAAACCTGTGGCTCTTGCGGTGAATAAATGCGACTCCGTGGGCGAGACCAGCCCCGACGTGTACGAATTTTATGCACTGGGCATTGGTGACCTGTTTGAGGTCTCCGCTGTTCACGGCCACGGCACCGGCGATATGCTGGACTGGGTCATCGCCAATATCCCCGAAGACGATGAACAGGAAAAGGACAGCGATATTATTAAGGTTGCTATTGTTGGCAAGCCCAATGTGGGAAAATCCAGCTTGCTGAATCAGATTCTGGGTGAGGAGCGAGTAATTGTCTCCAATGTGGCAGGCACGACCAGGGATGCGATTGACAGCTATTTCGAGAATGAAACCGGCAAGTATTGCTTTATCGATACCGCCGGTATGCGCCGTAAGAGCAAGGTGGACGATCTGATTGAAAAGTATTCCAATATGCGTACCATCAGCGCCATCGAGCGCTCCGACGTATGCCTGATTCTGGTGGATGCCAATGACGGTGTGACGGAACAGGATACCAAAATCGCCGGTCTGGTGCATGAAGCCGGCAAGGCCGCAATTATTGTGGTCAACAAATGGGACGCAGTGGAAGATAAGCAGACCAATACCATGCGGGATAAGGAAGCAGACGTGCGTAATGGGCTGAGCTATATGCTTTACGCCCCTGTGGTGTTCCTGTCAGCGCTTACCGGCCAGCGGGTGGATAAGCTCTATCCGGTGATTCAGGAGGTCCATAAGCAGAATACCAGCCGCATTACCACGGGCGCGCTGAACAGCGTCCTGGCGGACGCTACGGCCCGTGTGCAGCCGCCTACGGATAAGGGACGCCGGCTGAAAATTTATTATATGACCCAAGCGGGTACAAAGCCGCCCCATTTCGTCATTTTCTGCAATGACGCCCGCCTGTTCCATTTTTCCTATCAGCGGTATCTGGAAAATCAGATTCGCGAGGTCTTTGGTTTGCAGGGTACGCCGGTGCGGATTACCATTCGCCAGAAGGGCGATAAGGAGGAGTAAGCCATGTGGTATCCAATTCTTGTGGGCATGCTGGCAAGCTACCTGCTGGGCAACCTGAATGGCGCAGTTTGTATGTCCGCGCTGATGCACGATGATGTGCGCAGCCACGGCAGCGGCAATGCGGGCTTGACCAATTTTATCCGAAATTTCGGGGCTGGCCGGGCGGTTTATGTGATTTTGATTGACGGAATCAAGGCTGCACTGGCTTGCGTTGTAACGGGATTGCTGCTGCAACCCTACGGACTTTACCAGGAAGGCGCTGCATTGGGCGGCCTTGCGGTAATGCTGGGCCATAATTTCCCCGCGCTGCTGGGCTTTAAGGGCGGCAAGGGAATCCTCAGCGGCTTGTTCATTGCCCTGACAGTGGACTGGCGCATTGCACTGATCATTTTGGCAGTATTCCTGCTGACGTATCTTTTGACGCAGTATGTATCCCTGGGCTCTATACTGGCAGCTGCAGCCTTTGCAGTAAGCTTTGTTTTGCTGCACTCCGATAACCTGACGGTTGCAGTTTGCGGCGGGATTATGGGCACGTTGGCAGTGTTTATGCACAGGGGCAATATCTTGCGTCTGTTAAAAGGAACAGAGAGAAAAACAAACCTCTTCAAGAAGGGAGAATCCCATTGAAAGTAGCGGTTGTTGGCAGTGGTGCATGGGGTACGGCTTTGGCCATTCGATTGCACAAAAATGGACACCGGGTAGTTCTTTGGACATTTGAAACGGAATTGATTCCTAAAATAACTGAAACGCGTTACAATCACCGTCTGCCTGGTGCAATGCTTCCGGAGGGCATGGAGATCAGCGGTGATTACGCTTGTGTGCGCGGCTGCAAAATGGTGGTTATCGCCTGTCCGTCTTTTCCGATGCGCAGTGTTTGCCGCAGTGTAGCGCCTTACCTGGAGCAGGACGCAGTGGTTGTATCTGTAACTAAGGGCATTGAGGATGGAACACTGCTTCGCATGAGCCAGGTGGTGGAAGCGGAGACCGGAAAGAAAGTGGTTGTGCTGACCGGGCCTAGCCATGCGGAAGAAGTGGCGCTGGATATGCCCACAGGTTGCTTGGCTGCCTGTGACGATAGATCCCTGGCAGAATTTGTGCAAGAGGCTTTCCGGTCGGAGAATTTCCGCATCTATACCAGCCCCGATACCATTGGCGCAGAGCTGGGAGCAGCGCTGAAAAATGTCATTGCCCTGTGCGCCGGTGTGACAGATGGCTTGGGTTGCGGCGATAATACCAAGGCGATGCTCATGACCAGAGGACTCACGGAGATTGCCCGGTTGGGCGTTTCCATGGGCGCTAGAAAAGAGACTTTTGCAGGCCTTGCCGGTGTGGGCGATCTGATCGTAACATGTACATCCATGCATTCCAGAAACCGCCGGGCCGGTATTCTCATCGGTCAGGGCAAAACCCCCAAAGAGGCCATGGATGAGGTTGGGGCAGTGGTGGAAGGCTATTATGCCGCCAAATCTGCCTGGCAGCTGTGTCTGAACCAAAAGGTGGAAATGCCCATTGTTCATGCGGCATACAGCGTGCTCTACGAGGGTATCAGCGCGGCCAAGGTTATGGAGATTCTGTTGCAGCGCAGTCCCAAGGCAGAGTCGGAAGATGCCGGCTGGAATCAATAAAGAAGAACGGGCGCAAAAGTTTGCGTCCGTTTTTTGCTTGCAAACAAAAAACGCCACCAAATCGGTGGCGTTATTGTTGGCAAATCATCAGATTGCGCGCTCAACCTTGTTAGAACGGAGGCATCTGGTACAAGCGTACACATGGCACGGAGTGCCGTTGACAACTGCCTTAACCCGCTTCACATTGGGCTTCCAAGTACGATTGGATCGTCTGTGGGAGTGGGAAACCTTAATACCGAACGTCACGCCCTTGCCACAAAAATCACACTTTGCCATTCGTTGCACCTCCTATCCGCATTACGAATCAGAAAAATACCGCCCGATTACAGGCGCTTTCATATGATAACAAACATTGGCGAAAAATGCAAGTGTTTTTTTAAGAAAATTTGCTTTTTTCAAAATTATGTTGCTATTTGTCATGGGAAAATGTATAATATCCCTAAATATAAGGAAAGGGGCGGTGAAATTATGGATCATTACAGTGTTGCGCTGACCCAATTGGTTGAGGAATTTCATTTGGATGTGGCTTTCGCTGCCACGGACTACACGTCCATTCGTCTGACGGTGGAGGATGTGGCCCGACCCGGTTTGCAGCTGGCCGGTTATTTTGACCATTTTGAGCCTATGCGTTTGCAGGTTATGGGTAATGCAGAGACCAGTTATCTGGCGAAAATGTCTCTGGAAGAAAAAACGCTGATCTTCGACCGGCTCATGTCCTATAAATTCCCGGCGCTATTGATTGCCCGGGGCATTGAGCCTGACGAGCAGTGTATTAAAATGGCGCAAAAGCATAATGTCACGGTACTCCGTTCCCGGGAGGCGACCTCTACCATTATTTCTTCCATCATTGCTTACCTTCGTGCAGCATTGGCACCCAGAATCACCCGCCACGGCGTTTTGATGGAGGTCTACGGCGAGGGCTTGCTGCTCATCGGCGACAGCGGTATCGGCAAAAGCGAGGCGGCTGTGGAGCTTTTGAAGCGGGGTCACCGTTTGATTGCTGACGATGCGGTAGAGATCCGGAAAATTTCGGAAAATGCCTTGGTGGGCACCGTGCCGGAGCTGATTCGCAATTATATTGAGCTGCGCGGCATTGGCATCATCAATGTGGCGAAGCTTTTTGGTATGGGCGCGGTGAAAGCGGAAAATGAGATTAACCTGGTGGTGAATATCGTACCCTGGAACACCCAGGAGGTATATGACCGGCTGGGCCTGGAAGAACAGTATATGGACATTCTGGGTGTAAAAGTGCCCATGAATACCATTCCCATTACCCCCGGACGTAATCTGGCGGTAATTTTGGAAGTAGCTGCCATGAATAACCGTCAGCGAAAGATGGGCTATAATGCCGCCGCAGAGTTTACAGAGAAGATCAATCGCCATTTTGAAGAAAGCACAGGAAACGCCGTATGAGGGAGCTTACCATCGGCAGTAACGATGCAGGGCTGCGGTTGGATCGGTTTCTGGCAAAGGCTGTGCCCTTGCTTCCCGCATCCCTGGCGCAGAAGTATATTCGCTTGAAACGGATCAAGCTGGACGGCGCGAGAGTGCAGCGGGATACCCGGCTGCAAGAGGGCAATGTGTTGCAGCTATATATCAACGATGAGTTTTTTGATGCCCCCCGGGAGGATAATGCATTTCTGACAGTGGCATCCCCAAAGCTGAACATCGTTTATGAAGATGATCAGATTCTTCTGGTGGATAAACGCCCGGGGCTTGCGGTGCACCCGCATGACGGCGCTGAATACGGAAAAACCTTGATAGATCATATTCAGGCCTATTTGTACCAGAAAAAGCAGTGGCGCCCCCGGGAAGAAAATTCCTTCACTCCTGCGTTGTGCAATCGGATCGACCGGAACACCGGCGGCATCGTCATCGCAGCCAAAACTGCGGAAGCGCTGCGAATCATGAATCAAAAGATCAAGGACCGGGAGCTGGACAAGCGGTATCTTGCGATCGTGGAGGGTGTCCCCAAGAAAAAAGAGGGAAGTCTCAGAGGGTATTTGTTCAAGGACGCCAAGAAAAACCGTGTGTTCGTTACCGATATACCTCAAACCGGCAGCAAATCCTGCCAGACCAATTATAAGGTGCTGTCAAGCTGCAACGGACTTTCCCTGGTGGAGTGTGAGCTGATTACCGGCCGTACTCACCAGATTCGCGCCCAGTTTGCCCATGCAGGACACCCGCTTCTGGGTGACGGGAAATACGGTAAGCTGGACAAGCGGTTCAATCGGAATTATCAAGCTCTTTATTCTTACAAGCTGACGTTTGCATTTACCACCGAGGCGGGCGCGCTGGAACATTTAAACGGAAAAAGCTTCCGTGTAGAGAATGTGGAATTTGTCAGCGAATATTTTCCGGAAATGAAGTTATAAAAAAGGAACGGCCTTGGCCGTTCTTTTTTTATATAATTGTACCGCCGCCGACGACGGTATCCCCGTCATAGAGTACCACAGCCTGTCCGGGGGTGATGGCCCGCTGTGACTCGTCAAATTCTACCCGGGCAACGCCATTATTTTCGGGATATACCCATGCCCATTGCTCGCACATACGGGAGCGGGCCTTTGCGCAGACCCGCAGCGGTTCACGCAGTTCACTGATCGCAATCCAATTCCAGTCTGCGGCCCACAGTGTTTTGCGGTAAAGGTCTTTGTTAGAGCCCAGGGTCACAGTGTTGGCGACCATGTCCTTGTCACATACATAAGCCGGCTCACCCAGTGCGATGCCCAGACCCTTTCGTTGACCCAAAGTATAGCCGATAGCGCCCTTGTGCCGCCCGATCACATTGCCGTCCCGATCCAAATAATTTCCTTCCGGATATTTCTTTCCGGTGAACTTTTCTATAAAAGCCAGGTAATCTCCGTCAGGCACGAAACAAATATCCTGTGAATCCCGTTTTCTTGCGTTGAGAAAGCCTTGTTCCCGGGCAATTTCCCGAACCTGGTATTTTTCTAATTCGCCGAGGGGGAACAGGGTGCGGGAAAGCTGCTCTTGGGTCAGGTTATACAGAAAATAGCTTTGATCCTTTGCTTCATCCACCGCTTTTTTCAGAAGATACCTGCTGCTGTTCGGGTCTTTTTCAATGCGGGCGTAGTGGCCGGTGGCAATATTGTCGTATCCGAGCGCCAGTGCTTCCCGGAGAAAACGGTCAAACTTTAAATGACGGTTGCAGTCTATACAGGGGTTTGGCGTCAAGCCGCTTTCGTAGGCGCGTATAAACTTGCAGATGACTTTTTCTTCAAATTCCTTGTCAAGAGCAAACACATGGAAGGGAAGATCCAGCCGGTCTGCAATCGCTTTTGCATCATCGGCATCGTTGGTTGATCCGTAAAGACGCATGGTAGCGCCGCCGCAGGTGTGACCCTGCTTTGAAACCAGATATGCTGCTACGGAACTGTCGACGCCGCCGCTCATGGCGATCAGTGTCTTTGCCAAGGTCATCACCTCCTTCATATGGGTAGTTTATCACAATGAGGGGATAAAAGCAAAGGTTTTATATTCCTGTGCAGGAAAAAGGAAAAATATAGTAATTATGGGTAGAAATGGAAGGTATAAAAAAGTAACAAAAATGTAATTTTTATAGGACAGCCCCTTGCAATACCTGTTTGATTCTGATATAATACTTTACGATATTCCTTGTAAAGGGGCAATTCCTGTATGAAGAAATTTTTGAGCGTTTGCCTACTGGTGGCGATTTTTGCAGGCATTTTGCCAGCGTCAGTGCAGCCGGTAAAAGCGGCGTCCAATATGCAGGCCTCCCAGAGCGTGGTGGATCAGATCAAAAGACTGGAAGGTTTTTTGAAGTACGCCAAGGATGAGGGAAGCCAGTGGAGCATTGGTTATGGTACTCGTTGTGAAAAGGACGAGTTCCCCAATGGCATTACCGAAGAGGAAGCGGAAAAGCGGCTGAAATGGTACATCAACGATGTCTTCGTGGTGGAGCTCAATAAAATGCTCACCAAAACCGGCAAGACTTTGACTCAGAATCAGTTTGACGCTCTGGTCAGTCTGTCGTATAACTGCGGCAGCGGCTGGTCCATGCTTTCTGATGACCCGCTGTATAAGATTATCGCCAACGGTGTGGAGAATGCTTCCATCAACGAGATCCTCTTTGCCTTTGGCTTCCACAGCAAGTCCAATTACCGGATTTCTTCCGGCCATATCACTCGCCGTATGGCGGAGGCCAGTACGTTCCTGAACGGTACATATAACTGTTCCAGACCCAGTAATTACTATTATGTGGGCTTTGATGCCAACGGCGGCGCATTTTATGTTCCCAAGTACGCCGG
Source organism: Faecousia sp. (assembly GCA_045589195.1). GTDB lineage: Bacteria > Bacillota > Clostridia > Oscillospirales > Oscillospiraceae > Faecousia. Next base: position 10,552 of record JAZNFY010000081.1, read on the forward strand.
TGCGGAGTACGTAAATTTCGCAGTTCAGTGCTATGAAAAGGATACGCCCACACCCATTCGGGTGGATCTGCGGCGGCCTTATTCCGTTTTGGTTAACGGAAAGACCGTAGAGTACATATTTGACGGTTGGTATACTGCTGCCATCGGCGGCCAGAAGGTGGAAACTCTGGATGGCAGTCTGAGCGTGGGCACCATGCTTTATGCCCATTGGAAGAATGCCGACGGCACACCCATTCAGCCCGCAGAGCCGGAAGAGGAGACCATTGACCCGGTTGAGATTACCGTGGTCGGCAACAGCGTGAATCTCCGCGGCGGTGCAGGCAAAACTTATTCCGTGGTTGGTACTGCGGCGAAGGGTACGTCCTATACGATAACAGCGCTGATGCTGGATAAGGCCAGCACCCTTTGGGGCAAGATTAGCAATAATATGTGGATCGCGCTGGATTATACCAACTACGGTGACGTGGTCGGCAGCAATAGCGGAGTCACCCCCGGCGCAATGACCGGCGTGGTTAATGTCTCCGGTTACTTAAATATTCGTACCGGCCCGGGTACAAATTATTCGCTTTTGTATATTGACGGCGTGCACATGGTTTATGCCGGTGGCACGAAGGTTTTGATTCTGGAACAGAAGAAGGTTGGCAGCGTAACCTGGGGTCGCACCACTACGGGCTGGATCAGCCTTAGCTATGTGAAAAATCTGACCCCTGTTACCACAGTTACTCCTACTGAGCCGCCTACCACTACGGTGCCGCCCACTACCACGGTGCCGCCTACCACCACGGTGCCGCCTACTACCACGGTACCGCCTACCACAGTACCCCCTACTACGGTGCCACCCACCACAGTTCCGCCTACCACAGTTCCACCCACTACGGTGCCGCCTACCACAGTTCCGCCCATGGAGCCCTGGCAAGGAACGGTGCAGGTCTCGGACCTGCTGTATATCCGCAGCGGTCCCGGCAGACTCAATTCCATTAAAGGCTACCTGGTCAATAATGCAAAGGTGACCATTTTGGAAGAGCAGGAAGCAGACGGCATGGTTTGGGGACGGATTGACCGCGGTTGGATCAGTTTGAGCTATGTGAAAAAGGGTTGGGAAGAGGAGACAATTCAACCTCCCACTACCGAACCGCCTACCACAGTTCCGCCCACTACCGAACCGCCGGTTACCGAACCTCCTGTAACAGAGCCGCCCTATGTGGATGATCCCAATGCGGTCACCGGTATATGGACAGGCACGGTAAAAGTGAAAAGCACCCTGGTGGTTCGCAAAACTCCCGGCGCAACCGGGCAGGAGCTGGGTACATTTACCAATGGCCAGAAGGTGACTATTACACAGCAAGCGCCTGCCAGCGGAAAGGTCTGGGGCAGAACGGAAAAAGGCTGGATTTGTCTTGATTATGTTGTTATGGATGGAGAAACCGACGACGATCCTGTGATCGATCCGGACAAGACCCCGGAGAACGGTTCCGAAGTGTTTGACAAGCCCAAAACCATGACGGTTAATTCCTGCAGCCTGCGGATTCGCAGCGGCGCGGGCGTGGATCATGAGATCATCGGATTCTATTCCTTTGGTGATGTGATTCAGATCACGGAAACAAAGGTCGTAGGCACTACCGTTTGGGCCCGTACCGATGCCGGTTGGGTCAAGCTCATTTATCTGAAATAATGCAAACCCCCGAAGCCATAGCTTCGGGGGTGCTTATTAAAAAGAAAACCCCGAAAACCGTGATGGTTTCGGGGTTTTTGAATACTTTTTGAAATAACAAATTATCTCTTGGAGTTTTAGCAATACCGTTTGATATCGTGAATATCGTTTGATAAAGTGTTGCACCAATTTGCACCAAAATCACACCTACATTCAACGCTGTTGTGGTCGATAAATTGGAATTTGGCGGCGAGTCGCCGCTGACAATTCGTGCAAGGTGCGGTGCGTTTCGTTACTTCCCTGACCCGCTCGGTATCGTTACCGCGGAAGCAGTTAGACAAATTGGAATTTGTTTAACTGTTATTCCTATATTGGGTGTATTCAACCTTTTTTCTTGCACAATGCAAAGTATTGCAAATGGTATCCCCGGAAACCCGGGGATACACTGAGGGATCAGCCATACAGATATGCACACTATTACTGAGAATCAAATGTGAACAGCTGAGAAGTTCCTTTGTAGCAATTCCACAAATATCCTCTTTATCATGAGGTCATGCCTTATATTCCGCACAAGCCAAACAGTTGCAGTAATAAGACCCAAAAGAATGAATAAAATGCCGAAGACAAATGGCTTACTGCCCAATGTATTCATGCAAATTAAAGTCGTGGAATATAGCAACCAAAAGATCAATCCAAAAAGAAGACATACTGTTTTTAATTTCTGCCATTTTAGTGAGAATGTGATTCCTACATCGTTGCCTTTTTGAGTCATCTGCACATAAATATATGGTTGATCAGAAGAAACGGTTCCGCGAGGAGGCTCAAATGTTTGGTCAGTCAACTGAATGATAAGGAAGTCAATGCTATCTGAAATGATGTAAAATTTCCAAAAATTTTTTTGATAAGCCGGCTGAAAATGGTGGTACCGAATTGGAAACGTTAATAGTTTTGTGTGCGCTTCGTGAATTGTGCATTGCTTCAAAAGAAGATTACTATTTATTCCCATAATGATTGCTTGCCCCCTAACAGAAAAATAAACCCACAAAAGGCAACCAACTCTCCCGCCCAAATAAACCTCATAAGAATCAATTCTGTTGCAAAAACGGCGAAAGCAGAGAACAGAAGAAACAGTATACTTAAAACTATAATATATGACCAACGCCAATTTGTTTTTCTATTATCAACTAACTGGACAACACCCAATAAAGTTGACAGTACAATTGAGATTATAGCAGTTCTTCTCATTGATTCATCAAAACCTGCAATGATTGACATATTTAGAATAAAGAACATTACTGATAGTACAAACAATATTCTTCGTGT
>JAZNFY010000082.1:0-3021 GCA_045589195.1 Faecousia sp.
TTGGAGCGGGTGACGAGGCTCGAACTCGCTACCTCCACCTTGGCAAGGTGGCGCTCTACCGGATGAGCTACACCCGCATCTGGTGCCTCCGGTCGGAATCGAACCAACGACACGTGGATTTTCAGTCCACTGCTCTACCGACTGAGCTACAGAGGCATATGAGGAGAATACTTCCTCCCCAACGCACCAAAGATGCGTTATTAATAAATGGCGACCCGGAACGGACTCGAACCGTCGACCTCCAGCGTGACAGGCTGGCGTGCTAACCGACTGCACCACCGGGCCAAGGGTGGAACGAGACGGATTATATCAAAAAATGTTGCGCTTGTAAAGACCCAAATTATGTTTTGTCCATGTTTTTCATAACCTTGATGTGAACGGGGATGGCGACGGCAAAGGTCAGAGCGTCCGCGCAGGCCTGGGTGATCTGCACGCCAAGCAACTGGAAAGCTGCGGAGAGGATCAGCACAAGAGGAATAAAGAACAGACCCTGCCGGGCAACGGACAGGAATGTGGCCGAAACAGTTTTGCCCATGGACTGCTCCATCATGGTGCTCATGACGATCCAGCCGTGAAGGGGGAAGGTCAGACATTGGAAACGCAGGGCAGCTGCGCCAAAGGCGATGACTTCCGGATCGTTCCGGAACAGGGCGATCAGCTGGGGCGCGAAAATGTATCCTGCCACAGCAAAGCCCACCAGCACCACCGTGGAAATCTTGACACAGAACCAAAAGCCTTTTTTTACCCGGTCGTAGAGCTTTGCGCCGTAGTTAAAGCCGCACACCGGCTGAAAGCCCTGGCCAAAGCCCAGCATGGCAGATGCGCCGAACATGGCGATCCGCTGCACAACGCCCATGGCGGCAATGAGGGCATCGCCAAAGGGTCGGGCGGCGTGGTTTAGGCAAATGGTGGCCAAAGAAGCAAGGCATTGGCGGGCCAAAGAGGGCAGGCCGCCCTGAAAGATCATGAGGAAGTAGTAGCCCCGGAGCCGGATGTTTTTCAGACGGATGCGGATGTTGGCACCCTTGCTGCAACCGAGAAGCAGCAGGCAGAAGCTGACAAATTGGCTGATGATGGTTGCCCAGCCTGCGCCGGCAACGCCGAGACCGGCGTTGAAAATCAAAATGGGATCCAGGAAAATGTTCAGCACCGCACCCACGGAAATGCCTACCATGGCATACATGGCGCCGCCTTGAAAACGCAGCTGATTATTCAGCACAAAGGAGGCAATCATCCAGGGCGCGCCCAGGAGGATCACTTTTAAGTAGTCCTTGGTGTAGGGGAGAATGGTGTCCGTGGAGCCCAGCAGGTATGCCAGAGGTTCCAAAAAAAGTTCGCCTGCAAGGCAGAGAAGAAAGCCAATGGCCAGGGAGGAGAAAAAGGCGGTGGCAGCCATTTGGTTTGCTTCTTCGTATTTTTTTTGGCCGAGAGCCCGGGAGATAAAAGTTCCGCTGCCCTGGCCGAAGAAAAAGCCGATGGCCTGAATCACGGACATAAGGGAAAAGACCACGCTTACCGCGCCGGAGGCGGCATTGCTGTCCAGCTGACCCACAAAAAAGGTGTCTGCCATATTATAAAAGGATGTGACCAGCATGCTGATGATGCAGGGTACGGCCAGCCGGCAAATGAGCTTTTCCACCGGCGGCTGGGTCATTTGTAAGTATTTTTGCTCTTGGGCGTCCATGGATTGTGCCTTCTTTCTAAATGGGGGTAAAAATAAATTTCTGGGTCAGACCGTCGCAGGAGGCGAAGACCGTGACGCAGCCGTTTTCTTTGGAATCTACGGACAGAGTGACATTATCACCCGGGAGCAGCTTTTTTACATATTCTACCGGATCGTCGGTTTCTACTTCGTCGAAAAATACGTCCCGCATCTGATTGTTGCGGCACAGGTTTTGGATTTCACGAACCAGTTCGTATTCTGCCATGTCAGATCAACCCCTTTCGCCATAGTATAGCATAAAAAACAAGGCAAAACAAGAAACAAGTGGCCGATTCGACAAAAAGAGGTTGAAATTTTTAAAGGGCTTTGCTATAATACCAACACTGCGCAGGGTTCGTATATCGGTAATACAACGGCTTCCCAAGCCGTGAAGGCGGGTTCGACTCCCGTACCCTGCTCCAGAAAAGGAACACCCTTTGCCAATCGGCAAAGGGTGTTCCTTTTCAACTAAGTGTGCCTTGCGGCACGGTAAGCACACCTTCGGTGCGCGAAATGATGCTGCGCATCGTGAAGCGGTTGCTTTCTTGCGGTCAATCAAGTATAATTCAGCTAGACAAACTTGAATTTGAAAAAGGGGTGAATGTAATGCAAGTTTCTAAAAATCAATATGTGTTTCCTGCGCTGGAAAGAAAGATTTTTACAAAAGCGGGACTTATAATGCTTCCTCTTGAATTAATAGTACATCTTATGTTCATTATTCCCTCAATTACTCATAGGAATTTAGATGGTGTTTGGGTTTCCTTGTTTTTTGCAATTATATTCGGTGCAGTCCATTTTCAAAATCTTCGCTTGCGGAAATACTGTTTAGCAAAGTGGTCATTTGATGGGACTATTTTTGCTGTTTATATTAAAGATACAAGCTATACGATAGATGTTAACCAGCCATTTTGCATATCCACTACAGAACTGTCCTTTGCTCGTCGATATTCACCAGCAAAGTATCCATTTATTATGATTTGGAAACCAGGTTCCCGTGTGCCGTATGAGGAAATGGGAGGCTACCAAGCTCTTAAAAAGCGAGATGCGCTCATTATTCCTTTTGATGATGAAACAATTGCTTTGTTTCAGGAGTACCTTAATGTTAAAGAAATTCCCAGATGGCCAAAATCAAGTGTTTATTATGGCATCTCAAAGTAAAGGACACATACACAAATTCCAATTTGTTGAACTGTTAATTCCGCTGTCTGCGGCACGGTAAGCACACCTTCGGTGCGTGAAATGATGCTGCGCATCGTGAAGCGGTTGCTTTCTTGCGGTCAATCAAGTATAATTCAGCTAGACAAACTTGAATTTGTCTA
>JAZNFY010000083.1:0-2320 GCA_045589195.1 Faecousia sp.
ATCTTCCACAGCCACATCTTTCATATCGCTGATCTTGATCTCACCGTTGACCAGCTGGTAAACACCGGGCAGGTTTTTCAGTTCACAACCTGCTTCCTTACAGATGTTCAGCACTTCCCGCTTGTCCTTCTCGCTGGCGCTGGGAATTGCCACGAAGATCGTATTGATATTATACTTTTTCACACTTTCCAAAATGCTGTATCTGCCGCCCACAACGGGAATACCGCCTACATGGCGACCCCATTTGTTGGCATTGTCGTCTACAATGCAGCAGATCTTCACATTTTCTTCCTTGGCCATCTGGGCATCACGCATGATCATCTGACCTGCGTTGCCTGCTCCGACCAAAAGCACACGCTTTGCGGTGGTGATTCTGTCTTTTTGCGCCTTGCTCCGTTCCAAAAGAATGAACCGGTAAGAAAAACGAATGCCGATCAAAAGCACCAGCTGGAGGCCTGCGCCAAATATGTAATAAGCGGTGGTCATTCCGCCCATCAGCATTGTGCCGATCACATGGAAAACAGCGGTGATCAAAGTAGCGGCGATCACCCGGAGCAGTTCGTGGAAGCTGGCAAACCGCCAAATACTGTTGTACATTTTCAGCAAAAACAGTGCTAAAACGCTGATGACGGTATGAATAGGCATATATTTTAAGAAGGTTGCCAGCTCATTTGCCGGAATACTGGAATATGAGCAATCGTGCCGCAGCCACAAAGCAATAAAATAAGAAAGGTTTACCACGACCACATCATAGAGCATCATAAGTGCGGCAACAATGTGCCAATGTTCCAGATGGAAACCGCGTTTTTGACCTTTTATCATATCCGAAGTCACTCCTGTTCAAAAGCATTCATAGTCAGTATGTATTATACTGCATAACCATAATTTTTGCAACCATAATCCTTAAAAAGCTGTTTTTTTCATTATATTTCCTAATTTTTGTCGAAAGATAGTAATTCGTGCCAAACGAGTCTTTTTTTCTTTTTGAAACCACTGCGGATTATCCGTTGACTTTCATAGGCTTTCCGTGATATACTAAGTGAAATTTCCAAAAAAAGGGGGTACCCTTATGAACAAAGTCATTCTTCCGGAGGGTTACAAACCGGTACTGGGCAGCTATGATCTGCAGCGGGCCATTGCCTTGACGAAGGATATCTTTCAGGCAGAGTTTACCCAAAACTTACAATTAAAGCGTGTTTCCGCGCCCCTGTTCGTCCGCAGTGACTCCGGTCTTAACGACGATCTTACCGGCAAGGAGCGGGCTGTTTCCTTTGACATTCCCGCCATTGGCGATGAAGCGCAGGTGGTCCATTCCCTGGCAAAATGGAAGCGGCAGGCCTTGGGCAAATACGGTTTTGCCCTCCATGAAGGTCTTTATACCGATATGAACGCCATTCGCAGAGATGAAGATCTGGACAATATCCATTCCATCTATGTGGACCAGTGGGACTGGGAGCGGATCATTGCAAAAGGCGACCGTACCGAAGGCTATCTGAAAGACACGGTGCAATCCATCGTCAACGTGATCTGCGATGCCAGCGAAGCGCTAAAAAAGGCTTTCCCCCAAATCACGGTGGAACTGAGCCGGAAAGTCAGCTTTATCACCTCTCAGGAGTTAGAGGATCTTTATCCGGATAACACCCCCGAACAGCGGGAATATCTGTATGCCAAGGAGCATAAAACCATCTTTATTATGAAGATCGGCGACAAACTGCGCTCCGGCAACACCCACGGCAACCGGGCTCCGGACTACGACGATTGGACATTAAACGGCGACATTATTTTCTGGAACGATCTTTTGGGTATCGCCTTTGAGATTTCTTCCATGGGTATCCGTGTGGATCCGGAAGCGCTGGATCGTCAGCTGCGCATTTCCGGCTGTGACAACCGGAGAGAACTTCCCTTCCACAAGCAGCTTTTAAATAACGAATTGCCTTTGACCATCGGCGGCGGTATCGGTCAGTCCCGTCTGTGTATGCTGCTCATCGGCTGCGCCCACATTGGCGAGGTGCAGACCAGCTTGTGGGACGAAGAAACCCTCAGCATCTGCAAAGAACACGGCATTCCCCTGCTTTAATAAACAGCAAAATCCCGGAAACGTTCGTTTGGGTGGAGCGCCATAGTGATAAACCGCCTGAAAAACCGTTTATTTCCGCCATTCTGCGTTAAAAATCCTGGAAATACACCAAGTATTTCTGCGGTTTTTGCCTTGACTGGCAGAAATCTCCGTATTTTTCAGGTGCATAGCAGTTTTGAAGTGGCAACTTTTCTTCAAGACAAATAATAAAGTTCCCGGAATACTTGTGTATTTCGGGAACTT
>JAZNFY010000084.1:0-31087 GCA_045589195.1 Faecousia sp.
ATTACAGAAGAAGGCGTTTATTCTAACTTTTTGCGCGGCGGCACAAAGAATTATCTGAAATTGATTGCAAAAAATGCAAACGGCAGTGATGCTTCCGCCAACTGGACGAACTATACCTTTGAGGCAGATATTCGCCGTGACGGTGCGAAGACCACTGCGGATAATATTTATCTGCTTGGCCGTATGACTGACAAGGGTTATTACGCCGTGGTTTTCAGCGGTAACAACTTTGCCCTGTGGAAAGTGGACGCCGATGGATATAAGGAGAGACTCAAGGATACGGGCTCCGGAATCGGCAACCGTGATTTCAGTGATTGGGTCCATGTAAAGTTGACCTTTCGTGGTAGCAGAATCACCATTATCCTTACTGGCAATCGGGCAGACGGTACACCCGTAGAGACAGTTCATGAGTTTACCGATAATACATACACAAGAGGCGGTGTTGCCTTTTGGTCTGAACGTAATACCAGCGTGGGTGAAAACTGGACTGCTCATTACAAGAATCCCAAGGTGACCTTGGAGAACGGTACTGTGGCGTATAGCGGCGGTATTGAAATGGGTAAGACCAAGACTATCAACGGCATCACTTATTCCTGGGAAGAGACTTTTTCCAGTACGACAAACTATTCTTATACCGGCGGTCAAATGATTTTGGATGCCGGCCCTAATGACGGGGAAGTGGATGCAAACGGCGTGGCAGGGTTCTATCGCAACTATGTTTACCTTGCTGCGGAGTCTTACGACAAGGTTTTGAAGAAGACAGTCGACTTGTCTCAAAAATGGGAAAATTACTCTGTTGAGGCTACGGTCACCCGTATCACCGATTCAAATGCTCAAGCTGGTATTATGGGTCGTGTGTTCTTTGATGGCAAGAATGCGCCCTCTTATTACAGCTTCGTGCTCAAAGGCGATCGGTTGATGCTGGTCAAAACATATTATGAAGCCAATAATAGTATTAAATACGACTATGTGCTTTTGCAAACAAAGAACGCTGGTCCCAGCGATCCTGCCGACGATCCTTTGCGTAATCACTTGGGTCGTGGCTTTCCGCTGCGATTGAAGATGGAGTTTGTGGATAATGTGATCCGCTGTTATTATAACGACAGACTCTTTATCGAATATGTGGATAACGGTGAGTTTGGCGCGCCTATTATGCAGGGTGGTGTGGGTATGTATGTCCAGGCCCGGGGATGGTACGCCATGTATGACGATTTCCTCGTTACCCCCAGCGGCGATACCACATCTTTCCTGGATGATTTTACAGATGACCGGTATTTCAAGGGCGTTACCTATCAACTGGAAACTACTGAGAAGCCGGAAAAGGTGGATGTGACCTATAATTGGACCACCACTCATCCTTTGAAGTTTGAAGATGGCGCTTTCAAGGTTGATACAGTTAGAAACATGCAGACCTGGTCTTTCTTAAACGGTGTCACAGAGGACGGCACTGATGTGGACCAGACCTGGACCAATTATACCGTAGAGGTGGATGTACGTCGTGATGGCGGGGAAGATCTGTGTAAATATGACCAGGTATATCTTGCCGGACGCGTTAACGACGAGGGCTATTATGCGTTGTTGTATAATGGTGAGTATTACCTGAATTGGTACGATAATGAAGGTAATCTTAAGAAACAGATTATAAACAGAGGCGTCGGCCCGGTGAATTTCAGTGGCTGGGTCCATCTGTCTTTGACCTTTAAGGAAGAAACAATCACTTGCGGTGTTCGGCTTACACTTGATGACGGCACACCCGTTGATGTTTCTTATACTGTCCCGGAAAAGTATATGGTAGATGTGCCGAAATTCTCTGCCGGTGGTATTGGCTTTGGCATCAGACGCTATAATATGACGGAAAATTGGCCGGCTTACTTCAAGAATTTCAAGGTTACTTTGGAAGACGGCAGCGTGGTCTACACCGATCCGTTTAATGAGCCTGCCCCTGCGCCGGCCGAGACGGCAACTTATTCCTGGACAGATAAGAGCCAGGGTGGCAAGAAATTTGACATTGTAGGCGGTAAGCTGACTTATAATTCGAATTTGACCAAGCATGATGCAATTGCCTATTTGCAGGGCATTACCGATGACGGCATCAATGTATTAGAATCCTGGACGGACTATACCGTTGAGGCGGATATTCGTCGTGAAAATGCTAACGAGGGCGAGTCTATATGGCTTTTGGGCCGGGTCAACGGTGATGATTACTGTTATAGCTTAGGTTATAACGGCAGTGACCTTTACCTGTATCGGACCAACGGTAACCATGAAAATGAAGCGTCCAGATGCCGTTTGGCCAATGTAGGTTGCGGTATACCCAGCGGCAGAGCAAATGATCAGTTGGTTCATATCTGGATGACCTTTGAAGGCAAGTTGATCTGTTACGGTATCTCCTATATGGATGCTCAGGATCAGCCTGTGACCAAGGAATGGTCGTACACAGAAGACGGCACTTGTAAGCCCCACAAAGATGCACCGCAGGATAGCTGCTCTGCATACTTTGCATCTGGCGGCATCGGTGTCCGTGTGGAAGGCTCTTATGCCGATTTGGGCCCCGACAGAACGCAAAACACCGGTGACGAGGACGGCCCGTGGACTGCTTACATTGATAATCTGAAGGTCACTCTGGCGGACGGAACGGTTGCTTACTATGATGAGTTCAATTCCGTGCCCGATTCTCTGCGTCAGGATGCTACTTATAAGTGGAGCCAGACTACTCCTGCCGGTAATGTTGCCGGCCCGGATGACGGCATTTATAAGAGCACTGTTAAGGCAAATACCAAAAATTATGCGATTCTGACCGGTGTTGCAGAGGATAACGCCAATGCTATTGCCGGCTGGAAGAACTATATTGTAGAAGCAGATGTTACCCGCGTAGGCGCAGCTTCCGTGGCAGACAGCTTCTACCTGCTGGGCCGTATGGGCGCAAACGGCGGCTATGGCTTTAAGTTTTCCGGCAGCACCGTTGCTCTTTGCAAGGTAGATGCCAACTACAATGTAACTGTCATTGAGGAAAAGGGCTCGATGATCGGCGGCGTAACCTTTGGCGATAAGGTCCACATGAAGATGGTTATGGTGGGCAAACGCATTACCATTACCTTGACCGGTAAAGATGGTGATGGCACCCCTGTTACGGCTGAATATTCCTTTACAGACAGCACTTTTTCTGCCGGTTCCATCGGCCTTCTGGTGGAATGCACTGCTGCCTGGACAGCTGAAGTGGATAATATCAAGGTAACTCTGGGTGACGGCACTGTGGCTTACATTGATTCCGTAGATTGCCCAATCCGCCAATTGACTACTTATACCTGGACCAAGAAGATTGATTCCGGCCGTACCACTTTCGAAGGCATTGTGACACAGGGCAGCGAAAAATATTACTCCATGGAAATGAGAGACGACCGCTGTGAAAACGGTTTGATCCTTAACGGAACACAAAATGGGGTTAATGTTTCCCAAAGCTGGAGTGATTATAAGGTCGGCGTAAAGCTTCGCAGAAATGCATATTCGAAGATCTTGTGTGCAGGCATCATGGGCCGCATGAGTCCTGTTGATGCCAATAACCTTTCCAAGGGTTATGTTGGTTACCACATCAAACTTCGTGGTGATCGGCTTTATTTCGAAAAGGTCTATGTGAACGGCACCGGCGCAATCACCAGAACCTCCACTTATCGTGGAGCCAGTGTTGACGACGACAGCTGGTATTACCTGGAAGCATCGTTTATTGGTAAGACCATTACGGTTAATGTGTATGGGTATCTGCCGGACGGCTCTGTGAATACGCAGAGTCCTATTGCCACCGGTACCTGGACAGATACTGAGGCAGAATGTGCCGCTTATATGACCGGCGGCGTGGCAATCATGAACGGTCAATCTTCCATGGTTACTCCCGGTAATCCGGATCATTACTGGAAGACGGATTACGATGATTTCAAAGTCACCGCATTGGTTGGCGGCGAAGAATCCGATGTTCTGTTCTATGAAGATTTCTCCGGTGCGGACTACTTTGCCGGTGCAGAGTATGTACCCGCTGCTCCCGAAGGCGGTTACGATAATGCCTTTGATGCAGACGGACTGACCGTGGAGAATGGTTACCTGCCGGAGTTGCCCGCAGGCGAGTATGAGAACGGCTTTAATATTACCGGTATTGTTATCGAGAATGCATGGAGACCCGCCGTGGATACCTCTACTGCCAATAATGCATTCTATCCGGAAGGCAGAGTGGAGGAAGACGGCTATACCGTTCCTTTGGTCAGCCAGTGGAGTGTGGTCAACGGCAGTCTTTATAAGACTGGTACCAATAATTATCCCTATGTGCTGAATATGCACGATGGTATTGCCAATTATGCGTTGCAATGGAATGATTACAGCGTCGAATTGGACGTTATGCTTACCAGCGAAGCATCTCAGACTGCTGTTCTTTTTAACGTAAATACCCAGAGCCAGTACGAACTGCGTATGGATGGCGATAAGGTTTATTTGCTACATAATTCTTCCAATACCGCCTTGGTGGAGAAGGATTTCCCGCTGAGCCTGAACGTATGGCACTTTGTTAAGGTGGAGAATAACGGCAAGAAGATCAATTGCTATGTGGACGGTTCCTTGGTAATAACATATACCGTTTCCAATGCCATGTCGGGAACAGTGGGCCTGCGTGCGATTAACAATGTGCGGTTTGATAATATGGCGGTTTACGCCAATAGTGAGAGCGCACACCGGAAATTCAGAAGCTATCAGTTCGATGCTCCTGCTGCCGCGCAGTTGGATTCCGTTTGGGCATTTGATGATGTTTCCAAGTGGAGCATTCAAAACCGCATTATCAGCTATACCGGTTCCGGTATGGGAAAGATGCAGCTGCGTACAAAAGAACCCATGACCAATTACTTCGTGGAAGTTGCTGCAACTCCTGCTACTGTAACCTCGGTAATGGGTGTGATTGGCAGAGCCAATGGAAACAGCGGTTATACGCTTACCGTAGATATGGCCAAGGGTTTGATCCTGTACCGCAATGGTGTGAAGATCGGCTCTGTTTCCAAGGACGATCTGTATTTGAAGGGCATTATGCTCTTACCCGGTATGGAATACACCCTGCGTCTTGATATGTATGCAGGCAGCATCCGCTGCTTTGTCAATGGCACTCGTGTGTTGCAGGTCAAAGACAGCAATCCGCTGCCCGCAGGTGTAATTGGCATTACACAGAGTAAGGATGTGGGCGCTCGTGTGGTAACCGTCGGCGAGACAACAAAGGATCTGGTTTTGTCCTTTGTGGATTTTGACGGCAAGGTACACAAGTCCTTTACCGTTACCCCCGGAAAGGTGCCGGATATCAAAAATATGTACCTAAAAGTCGATGATGGCAACGGGCAACCGAATCTTGTTTTGCTCGATATCATTATGGACGACAGCAAGTTTGACGAGAATGCCAAAGGTACTGTCACCATTCCTGTGGAGTACGAAGGCTCTGTCATTAACTTTACCTATAAGGTAGTTGCGCGGCCTGAGTACATCAAGAAGCTGAATAAGGATATCGAAGCGCTGAATCTGGAAACGGTTACGGAGGAGCAGTATAAGGAGCTCTTTGCTCGCTTTAACGACCTGTCCTTCGTAGAAAAGCCCGATATTACCGAAGCAAATCAGCAGAAGTTGAAGGATGCCCGTCATAAGATCAATGTACAGCTTCACCCGATGCTGGCGGACTATGAAGTGGTCTACGAGCAGTCCTTCGATACCCGTGATGTAATCAATGATTTTGTTTCTGATCGATTCATTACGGGCGCCCGTAATTCCGGAAACTGGTATGTGGAAAACGGTGCGATCCATCAGTACTATGAAGATGATGCTGGCGCAGAGATGACTTCCACCGGCTGGGCCGAATGTATGTTGAAGGACAGAAGCTTTGAGGTTCGTTACATTTCCTTGGACTTCCTGGTCCATGATGCGCTTACCTGGGCAGGCATCACTCTGCATGCCAACAATGAGAATAATAACACACTGCTGTATTTTGTGTCCGACAAGTACGAGGGGTATAACGGCAACCGGATCCGGTTGGTAAAGAATCAAAACTGGACATTGGCAAATACCCTTTTGCAGAAGGAACTGGAACCTGAGGAGATGTACGAGCTTGTACCGGACACCTGGTATAATCTGAAGATGATCATTACTGAGGATCACTTCATTCGTTGCTATCTGAATGGTCGGCTGTTCTTGGAGTATCAGGATAAGGCTACTCCCGGCTATCCTCTGGTCTTTGACACCGGTTCCATTGCCCTGACATCCTTTGAAGGCTACCATGCCTTCGATAATCTGGTGGTCTACGGCAAGGAAGTGGAGCACAGTGCTTTCCAGAAGGTTAACACCGATCTGGAGCCCAAATATTGGGAAGACGATTTCCAGGACGAAAAGAACAATGTAGGCAAGAACCCCAGCCATTGGTTGGAGCAGCCGCTGGTTGATAAGTGGTTGGTTAAGTCCAGCGGCAGTAATGTGTATTACGGCAGTAAGGACAATTTGGAAACCGCTTCTCAAACCTGGCTCCATGTGTTCGAGTCCGAGATCGACTACTCTGCCCAGCTGCGGATCACCAAGCAGGGCAATTATCCCACCTTGGGTCTGACTGCCCGTGTCAGCATGAGAGACTCCTTCATCCATGCCGGCTACGACATGTACTTGAAGAAGTGGTTCGTTCAGTACCAGAGGGCGGCCAACTGGGAAGTTAAGACGATCTACGACGATGAAGTGGATAACGATGTGGACTTCTCCAACTGGGTAACTGTCCGGGTAAAGATCGTGGACGACATGCTGGAACTGTACAAGGGCAATAAGCTGATGATGACCGTCAATGTGGAGGAGCGTCCCGGCGTGGGCCGTGTGGGCATCTTCACTGAGCGCTGTAATGTGGATATTGACAATGTCAAGCTCAATCAGCTCAGCGGTCAAGGCAGTGTGCAGGACGGTGTTCTGGAATATTACCTGAATGACCAGGGTTTCACGGCCTCCATGTACGATATTTTGGAGATGCCAAACGGAGAGATCGTTCTGAACGATTATACCGGAGTATCTTTTGATGGCGGCGCAACATTCCAGCGTACGAATGCCTATGCTGGATACGTTGGTGAGTCTATTACCCGGCTGCGTTCCGGCAATTATGTGGCAGTAAAACTCGGTAGTGTAAAAGACGGCGACGGTGTTACAACTTCGACGCTTACATCCTATCGCGGCGTGACCAATCCGGATGGAACGGTTACCTGGACTCAGGCCGGCTCGTTGTACACGGAATACGGAAAGAGATATGCCCAGCCTTCGGGTCATATGAACGAAGTGATTCTGGCAGATGGTACACGGCGTTTGTTCATTACCTACGGTTCCAATGCCGGTGAGATTGAGTATCTGGACAGCACTGCAGTAAGCTGTAATCAGACTTACTATACCGATGACGAGGGCCTTACCTGGCACTTAAATGAGACGCCAACGGAAGATACCGTCGGCATGCCTTTGTTCACCGAATCCCATGTCATTTATGTGAGCAAGGATACCACGGACATATCCGGTAATCCGATTCCCAAGGGAACGCTGGTGCATTACACCAACTATAACACCAGAAACCGTCTGAGTTACACCCTGTCCTTTGACGGTGGCAAGACCTGGGAAGGCGACTACTCGCTCCCGTTTATTATGACCCCCCGCGGTTCGTTCTCTGTTGAGGAAGATCTTTATAATGAGGGCACGTTCTACATGACCGCTTTCTATGGCCATCCGGACAGAAGAGCCAGCGGTGCTGCCCGTTACCACATCATCCTGATGCGCAGCTATGATGGTCTGAACTGGAACTTCCTGTGCGATGTGGATCGGTGGGATCCGGATGCCGGCGGAGATCTTCGCTCTCTGTTCCATGCCACAAATAGTTTCATTGGTGTTACTAAGGATTACGTATTCCCCGGCTTTGGCAGAAATGAAATGTGGGCACCCGGCTATAATATTCTTAGACCGGTTATCCATCGCTTTGATAAGAGCAAGCTGGTAGATCAGCCCTGGCCTGAGGAATATACCGTCAACAATAAGGATATTGTGTATATCGAGGCGGTACCGACTCGGGATGTGTTCCCGAAGTTTGGTGAATTCACTTTGGAAGGCAATATGATCCAGGTGCATTATTACGACAAGACCAGCGAGTTGCTGGATATGAAGCAGTTGTATGATGCAGGCGTTCTGCGTCTTGATGCGCCGAAGATGGAGGAGGAAGGTATTGAGAGAGTGAAGGTCGTATACAACGGCTTTGCTGCGACCTATGATGTTACCGTCACCTCCGGTCACGAAGGCGGCACAGCAACCTGTACCGACAGAGCCATCTGCGATCTGTGCGGTCAGCCCTACGGCAGAACCCTGGATCACACTGTCCAGTTTGTCAAGGGCTTTGTTGCCGCCGAAACCACCAACGGTATGGCAGATCACTACGCCTGTACCGTCTGCCACGGCACCTTCTCCGATGCCGAGGGCAAGCGCAAGTTTGACGCAGTGATCCCCGCCTGGGTGCAGGTGGAAGACGGCGAAGCCACTGTGGACGATGTCATGGTCGATAAGATTATTGACAATGCCGCAGACGTGATCGTGCTGAACCTCAATTATGAGGATAAGTTCGTACAGGATGTGGTCTTCACCGGCGAAGCTTTCAAGGAAGCGGCCAAGGAAGGTAAACCCTTCAAGATCATCACCTCTGAGGTCACCGTAACCTTCGACGCAACTGCCGTGCAGGCCATTGCGGACGCGGTAAATAAGAGAAACGATGTGACCATTTCCGTGAAGTTCGTGGATGCGGGTGAGCTGAATGAATCCCAGGCAGCCGCAGTAGCCGGTGTCAATGTAAGTAAGATCCTATCCGCCCAAGTGCTCAGCAAGGGCAAGGCGATCTCTGACTTTGGCGGCGGTGCGGTAACCGTTCGGATTCCCGGCGTTAAGGATCAGCAGCTGTGGTACTTAGGCGACGACGGCACGGTGGAGAACATGCACGTCACCTTCGATGGTGAAGACATGGTGGTAGAGCTTTACCACTTCTCCCTGTATGCGGTGGTCCAGGCTAAGGACAATACCGGCCTGATCATCTTGATCGTGGCCTTGGCAGTGCTAGTGGCGCTGGTCGCAGTGGTATTCCTGGTTCCTCCTGTCCGCAAGAAGGTATTCGGTCTCTTCCAAAAGAAGAAGGAAGAGCTTCCTGAACCCGAAGCAGCAGAAGAAACAGAAATCACCAACGAATAATCAAATAAGCAAAGGGCACCGCCAAAGCGGTGCCTTTTGTTTATAAAAGCAGGGCGCTCAGCGAGGAAGGTACACTGCCACAAATATATAAATGTGAACAATTGGTGTTTTTGCTTGCATTTAATGCGCTTACATGATAAACTTGCAGTGTTCTGTTCCCGGAAACGGGGGGAAGGAGAAAATTATGTCTGATTATCATTTCGGTCAAAAAGGAAAGATTGCTTTTGCTGTTATTGCGGCAACATTTTTGTTTGCGCTTCTTTCCTGGCTTTTGTATTTTGGTGTTACCGGCGACCTGCTGCCCAGAGGTGATAATGTTTATTTTAAAGACAGTTATACCATGACTGGAGAGCAGTTGGAAGCGCAGCGCAATCAGGTAGTGGCTACCTTGGGCGAACATAAGCTGACCAACGGCCAGCTGCAAGTGTTCTATGTGTTCCAGGTGCAGGAATATTTGGAGAAGTTCGGCTATGATGCGGTAGATACCAATAAGCCTTTGGATACCCAGATTTATGATGAAAAGACTGGTTTGACCTGGCAGCAGTTTTTTCTGGAATGCGCTTTGAATTCCTGGAAAGAGTATCGTGTCCTGGCCACCAAGGCTGAGGAGGCGGGGTTTGTTCTGCCCCAGGAGGAGCGGGAGTATCTGGATGACCTGCGGGATTATTATGAGGATTTAGCAGAGGAAAATGACTACGAGAGCGCAGATGCGCTGATACAGGATCAGTTGGGAGAAGGTTGCACTTTTGACGCCTACCAGCATTTTATGGAGCTTTACGGCATGAGCATTTTCTATGTGGCTGATATAGTGGATAAGATGGAGTTTTCCATAGAGGAGTTGCAAGCGTATTTTGATGAGCATGAGCAGCAGCTGGCAGAAGCTGGCGTGACCAAGGAAACCGGACTGCTGGTAGACCTTCGTCGGATTTTGCTGATGCCGGAGAGCGCTGGCGGGGCGGTATCCGATACTGCCTGGGAAGACTGTCGCGCGGATGCAGAAGATCTGTTGGAGCAGTGGCTGGCCGGCGAAAAGAGTGAGAAGACCTTTGGCGAGCTGGCTAAGGAGCATTCTGACGCCAGCAATAAAGAGAGCGGCGGCTTGCTGAACAATGTTTATAAGGATTACTTCACCAAAGTAGACGTGCGCCACATTCTGATCATACCCGAAGGCGGTACGCCCGGCGAAAATGGTCAGACGGTCTACACGGACGAACAATGGGAAGCCTGCCGTCAGGCAGCCCAGGCAGTATATAACAGCTATCTGACAGGCCCGCTGACAGAGGAGCGTTTCGCTCAGTTGGCAAAGGATCATTCCAAGGACGGAAATGCCTCCTCCGGCGGTATTTATAAAGACGTGAGCAAATATTCCATGGTTGAAGAGTTTGATGCCTGGATCTTTGATGAAAATAGAAACCCTGGTGATACCGACTTGGTTAAAACCCAGTTTGGCTATCATATCATGTATTTTGTCCATCGGGACAGCGCGGTGAACGACTGGCTTTACGATGCGGAACGGGAAGCAGGGGACTATACAGTTGTGAAGGCTGATGATGGCTATAATCTGCTGTATTTCATCGACAGTGAGGAAGCATGGATCAGATTCTCTGCCAGCGGTTTGCGTTCGGATAAATCCGATGAACTGTTAAAGGAAAAGTCTGCTGACGGCCAGATCAAAGCAAAATACGCTAAAATCGGCTTGACGAGTTTGTTCTAAGTAAGAAAGTAAGCGGCGGGCAATTTGAAATTGCCCTCCGCTTTTGCAATAAAAATTCTTTACGAATGGCTGGGAATATGTTATATTATAGACACTTTTAAGATGTACATGTCCTTAACGGGAGGTATTTATGGAAAGAAGACGTCGGAAAAAGAATACATACAATACCAACACCATGCTGATTATAATTGTAGCTGTTTTGGCAGTGGTTTTAGTAACGGTGCTTGGTGTGGCAATACATTTTAGTAATACGAACCATCAGGCTTCTCAGAATCCTAACGATAATGGCGGCAGTACGTCTTCCAGCAGCGGAAATGCAGCGCTTTCGGTGCAGCCTGATTTCGATGCAGAAAAAGCGACGGTTGCGGAATATGTCAAGTTTTCGGGCAGCTCCGACCCCAGCACTGACGTGTTGGTCAACGGAACGGCGGTGACCCGCAACCATGACGGCACGTTCCAGGTGTCTGTGCCTTTGCAGGTGGGCGTCAATCAAATCGTATTTACCCATAAGGGTGAGACTGTTACTTATCAGGTGGAGCGAAGATTCGTAATTCAGAGCTATGCGCCTGCCGGCAATGCCACCTATAATAGCGGCGCGACCGTTCGTTTTGAAGTGGTGGCGCGAAAAGGAAGCCAGGTCAAGGCGACATTTAATGGAAAGGAGATTACCCTGGAACTGTCCAATAATCAAGCAAGTGCGGATGATGCGGCGGAAGGCTTTGTGCTGTATGAGGCAGCTTATAAGCTGACTTCTACCAATACCACAGATCTTTCCTTGGGTAAGATTACCTTCACTGCTACCAATGGCGACGTAACGGAAACCTGCCAGTCCGGTGAGATCACCTGCCAGAAAGCTGCCCAGATTTTGGGCTCCGATCCCAGTGTAACACCGTCTTACGGCGATTATATCAACGTAGGATCCGGTTATATTGCCGAGATTGTCAATTACAATGCAGAGACCTTTGACGGCGATACCAAGGATGATTATTCTCACCCCACCAATAATTATCTGCCCAAGGGCACGGTGGATTACTGCTCCACTAATACTTTGAAAGCCAACGGCACTGAGTATATTACCCTCCGGTGCGGTCGCCGGGTGTATGTGAAAAAGCCCAATTATCCTCCAACCGGCGCGAGAACGCAAGTTACCGATTGTTATAAGGGCATCCTCCCGGATCACAATGAAATTGAAGTGGTGTCCATGGTGCGTTCCGGGCGGCACACGGTTCTGACCTTAGACTGTTTGTGGAAAGCGCCCTTCTATTTCGATTTGCTGCCTCAGAGGTACAGCTATCCTGATGCCGGCGCGAATCGGGAGTATGCCATCAGCAGCTTTACGGCCACGTATATTGACATTACCTTCTGCTACGCCACGGTTTTCGAGGGAACGGTGGAAATCGCAGCAGATGATCCCCTGTTTAAGTCCGCAGAACTTATTCGCAGAGATTCGGATTGCACCTTGCGGCTGCATTTGAAAAAGACCGGCGGATTCTACGGCTGGGATAGTTATTATAACGAAGACGGACAGCTTTGTTTTCAGTTCCTGAATCCCACCCAGGTGACTGCCACTACGGAGAATCAATACGGCGCAGATCTGAGCGGCGTGTCTATTATGATCGATGTGGGTCACGGCGACGAGGATCCCGGCGCATGGGCTGTTTTGGATGGCGTTACGATTAATGAGGCAAATTGCAATTTAATTCTCGCAAAAGAGTTGAAAGCCAAGCTGGAAAGCATGGGCGCAACGATTATTATGAATCGGGAAACAGACGTAAATATATCTGTGGATGAGCGGATATTGTCTTTGCTGAATGCCGCGCCGGACCTTTGTGTTGCTGTTCACCAGAATAAATTGGATGGCTGGCCCAACTGGGGTGGCTATGAGGGTCGGTATTACACGCCGTTTTCTTATTTGCCGTCCAAGCAGATTTATGAACAGACGGAACAGACCGGGCTTTATGCCAGATATAAGAATGGTTGGTATAATTATTTTGTCGGCCGGCAGACAGTCTGCCCGGTGGCATTGACGGAAAACGGTTTTATGAGCCATGTGCCGGATTTGAAAAACATGGTGGATCCGCAGGCTGTTGAGAGAAAAGCGGAAGCGATCGCGCAAGGTGTTGCAGATTATTTTCTGATTATCAGCGGCTTGAAAAATGATTAAATAATATGGGCGTGTCCTTATCGGACACGCCCAGTTGTTATTTCAAGGGATAGTTGTGGAAAATTTCCGCGGTGATGGCCTTGTATTGGGTAACATCGGTAGTTTTTAAAAGCTGTTTCCACAGCTTTTCGCTGCCGGGGAAGCGCTGGTGCAGGAAGCTCCAATTTTCTTTCAACCGGAACATTGCATTTCGGCTTCCGCCAAAAGCTGCGGTGTATTCTTGGAGCAGTGCGGCCATAAAGGCTTCCAGTGCCGCTGAGGTCGTGCCGCCGGACAGGAACATACCTGGGTCGCTGACCAGTCCCCGGCCCAGCATAACCGCCCCCAGACCGGGATAACGGCTCTCGGCACTGCGAATATCAGAAAGGTTGTGAAGATCGCCGTTGTAGCAGAGGGGATTTTTGCTGTTTTTCCAGGCGTAGCAAAACCATTCCTCCCGGACAGACCCCTGGTAGAAATCCTTTCGAACCCGGGGGTGAACAGTCAGCTCACAAATGGGATATCGGTTGAAAATCTCCAAGATTTTAGGGAAATCCTCCGGGTTTTCCAATGCCAACCGGGTTTTTACGGAAATGGGCAGGGTACAGCCGTTGAATATGGCATCTAAAAATCGGTCTAATTGAGATAAATCCCTTAGCATGCCCGACCCTTTCCCTTTGGAAACTACGGTGCCCGAGGGACAGCCGGTGTTCAGATTCACTTCTTCGTATCCCCGGTCCTGACATACCTTAGCAGCCCAAATAAAATCCTCCGGCACTTTGGTTAGCAGCTGAGGGATCGCGGTAAAACCTGCCTTGTCAGCCAGCGGGAGCTCCCGGTCTTCCTTATGGGTTAGACTTCGGTGTACGGTGGGGGAGAGAAAGGGCATATAATACCGGTCTACACCGCCGAAATATGTATGGTGCAGACGGCGGTAAATACTGTCTGTTAGCCCCTCCATGGGTGCAAAATAATAGCGCATAACCGCTCCTTCTATGGTTCAGGGGCGTGTAACACACGCCCCATAAATGTTTTTAGATCTCCATAATTACAGGCAGGATCATGGGATTGCGCTTTGTGGTCTTGTACAGATAGCCGGAAAGGTCGTTTTTGATGGTAGTCTTGATGGTGGCCCAGTCCCGGGTGCGTCTGCGGTTGCACCGGTCGATGGATTCAATCACCACTTCCCGCAGCTCTTCCATCAGATCTTCCGATTCTTTCACATAGATAAATCCGCGGGTGATAATATCCGGTCCGGTGAGAATGCCGCCGTCTTCACTGCTGAGGTTGACGCATACCACGATCATACCATCTTCTGCCAGGTGTTTCCGATCCCGGAGCACAACGCTTCCTACATCGCCTACGCCGGTACCGTCCACAAACACCTTTCCTGCGGGAACGGTTCCGTTCACCTTGCAGCTTTTTGCTGTCAGCTCAAAGATTGTGCCCAATTCCCCAATGTGGATATTCCGGGGGTTCATGCCCATGGATTGCGCCAGCTTGGCATGGATCTGCAAATGCCGCTGTTCACCGTGAACGGGCAGGAAAAATTTGGGCTTGACCAATGCGTGAATGATTTTCAATTCTTCCTGGCATGCGTGGCCGGAAACGTGCAAACCCTCGCTTTTTTCGTATACCACGTCCGCTCCCTTGCGATACAGCTCGTTGATGATCCGGGAAACTGCCTTTTCGTTGCCGGGGATAGCAGAGGCGGAGATGATGATCCGGTCACCGGCGGTAATGTCCACTTGCTTGTGGGTGGAAAAAGCCATGCGGTACAGGGCGGACATGTTTTCACCCTGAGATCCGGTAGATACGATCACGGTCTTGTTCTTTGGCAAGGATTTGATGGCGTTGAGATCTACGATGGTGCCTGCCTTTACTTTCAGATAGCCCAGTTCCTGGGCAACTTTCAGCATATTTTCCATGCTCCGGCCGGTAACCGCAACCTTGCGTCCGTAGCGCTGGGCAGTGGAAAGCACCGCCTGGATTCGATGCATATTGGAGGCAAAAGTGGTGACGATAATGCGCTGGTCGCAATTTTTAAATTGCCGGTCCAGGCTTTCCGCCACGATGTTTTCGCTGGGGGTATAGCCGGCCCGTTCTACGTTGGTGGAGTCGGCCATCAGCGCCAGAACTCCTTCGTTGCCCAGCTCGCCCAACCGGGCCAGGTCAGTCATGCCGTCTGTGGCGGTCGGATCAATTTTAAAGTCGCCGGTCATAATCACCGTACCTACCGGGGTCTTGATGGCAAAGGCCACCGCGTCGGCAATGGAGTGGTTCACGTGAATGAATTCCACCGTAAAGCAGCCGGCTTTGACTATATCACCGGGCTTGTGGGTGAGCAGCTTGACCTTATCAAGAAGATTGTGTTCTTCCAGCTTCAATTTGATCAGACCGTTGGTCATCGCGGTGCCGTGAATGGGACAGGAAACGTCCCGGATGCAGTAGGGCAGGGAACCGATGTGATCTTCGTGTCCGTGGGTTATGAAAAACCCCCGGAGTTTTTTCTGGTTGGCTACCAGATAGGAAAAATCAGGGATCACCAGGTCTACGCCGTACATATCCTCATCGGGGAAGCCTACGCCGCAGTCCACAGCGATCATATCCTTGCCGTATTCCAGGACGGTGATATTCTTTCCAATCTCATCCAAGCCGCCCAGGGGAATAATTTTTAGTTTTTCTGCCAAATGGTATCAGTACTCCTTTCATAATTGGCCTAAAAAGACCATAACAAACCGGCAGCCGCTTGCCGCCGTTTCAGCCCTGCTTCGCTGATTCGGAATGGAGCGCCTGCATAATGATGTATTTTTAAAGCAGTCCCTTGGGACTGAAAAAGCCAATGTAAGTGCCCGGATATTGCCCAAACCGGTACATTATAAAGTTATTATAACACAAAAAAGGGTAAAAGTATACCATTATTTTTGGTGAAGCTTCGACAGGAAATGAGAAAGGAAAAAACCTGCCGTATTTTTCCTGGAAAACGCAGAAAACCTGTTGCACCTTGGCGGCAAATTTGTTATAATGTTCTTTAACAATATGATTATCATGGGATAAGTATCCAAATTAAGGAGGCGGCGCATATGAACAAAAAGCTGAAACGTCTGTTTTGGCCGGGTTTGGTTTTGTACTTTTTGGTGATGGCGGGTTTTGCTGTTGCCGCAACAGCGCTGGGTTATTACGTCTTGGCCATTGTGGAAGGCGTTATAACGGTACTTTTACTCATGTACTACATGGTATGCAGAAATTATCGGTATAAGGAGATCCAGAGCTTTGTGCGAAGCCATTTTAATGCCGATGAAGCAAAAGCCGGAACATCCACGCCCCTGCCCATGGTGCTGGTGCGTTTGGGCGACGGAGCCATTCTCTGGGCTAATGACCGCTTTCGGGGCATTACCGGTTATCAGGACCGGTATCTTCATCAGCCGTTGAAGGGCGTCCTTCCTCAGTGCACTACCGATTGGCTGGCCTCCGGCAAGCAGGAGTGTCCCCACGATGTGACCATCGCTGACCGTCGCTACCGTGTTTATGGCGCTACTGCCAGAGCGGAAGATTCCGACAATACCCTTTTGGGCATGCTTTATTTTAACGATCTGACCGAGCTCTATCAGGTTCGGGATGAATATATCCGTTCCCGCCCCGTGGTAGCGATTATCTTGATTGACAATTATGAGGAACTGACCAAAAACCTTACCGAGGGTGCGATTTCCAGCATGAACGCGGAGCTTAATAACGTGATCACCGGCTGGACGGAAGAATACCATGGCCTGCTCCGGAAATTGGAAAGAAACCGCTTTTTGTTCGTGTTTGAAAAGCGGGATCTAAACGGAGCCATCGAGGGAAAATTCTCGTTGTTGGAGGATATTCATAAGATTCAAAGCCCCGCCGGTCTGGAAGCGTCCATTTCTCTGGGTCTTGGCGTGGACGGTGTGAATTTTGAGGAGAGCTATAATTTTGCTGCTCTGTCAATTGAAATGGCCCTTAGCCGCGGCGGTGACCAGGCGGTTATCAAGGATCGGTTCAATTTTTCCTTTTATGGTGGCAGAAATAAGGAAGCAGATCACCGGAGCAAGGTTCGTTCCCGTGTTACTTCCAATTCTCTGATGGAATTGATCAGCCAAAGCAGCCAGGTATTCGTTATGGGTCACAAGAATGCTGACCTGGACGTGGTGGGCGCTGCCATGGGCATTTGCTGTATGTGCCGCAAGAAAGGCAAAAAGGCCAATATCGTTCTGGATGTAGAGCATAACGTAGCGGAGAAACTGGTGGCCGAGATTCGGGAAGTACCGGAATACCGGGATGTATTCATTACCGGCCAGGAAGCGCTGCTGCGCTGCGATAACCATAGCATCCTGGTAGTGGTGGATACCAACCGTCCGGATCAAGTGGAGTGCAGACCCCTTTTGGAGTCCATTTCCAAGGTCTGCGTGGTGGATCATCACCGTAGAGCGGCAGATTATATCAGTCAAGTGGTGGTCAATCTGCATGAGCCTTACGCTTCCTCTGCGTCGGAACTGGTGACAGAACTGCTGCAATATGCGGTGGAGAAGTCTGATGTGATGCCCATTGAGGCCAAGAGTCTGATGGCAGGTATTTTCCTGGACACCAAGAGCTTTAATGTGCGTACCGGCGGCAGAACCTTCGAGGCTGCTGCTGCGTTGCGGCTTTGGGGCGCGGATACGGTGGAAGTGAAAAAACTTTTGCAAAATGACTTCCAGGGTACCATGGCCAAGTATCAGATCATCAAGGCAGCCCGGCTTTATCGGCAGGAGATTGCCATCGCCGCATTGAATACGGCAACTTCCCGGGCTTTGGCTGCTCAGGCGGCGGATGAATTGCTGAATATTTCCGGTATCACGGCTTCGTTTGTTTTGTATCCGGAAGAGGATCAGGTGATCGTTTCTGCCAGAAGCATTGGTGCAACCAATGTGCAGATGGTGCTGGAACCTCTGGGTGGCGGCGGCAATACTGCCACTGCGGGCGCCCAGATTCCCAATACCACGGTGAAGGATGTGCTGGACAGACTGGTGGCGTCCATTGACGAATTCTACGAAGAATAAGAGGTAATATTTATGAAAGTGATTTTATTGCAGGATGTAAAGGGTAAGGGCAAGAAAGGTCAGATGCTGGAAGTGTCCGATGGTTATGCCCGGAATTTTATGCTGCCGAAAAAGCTGGCAATTGAGGCAACACCTGATGCCATCAACACCATGCGCATGAATGATAAAGCTACCCAGGAGCGGATCGCCAAGGAAAAGGCAGCAGCGTTGGCCCTTTCCAAGCAGCTGCGGGAAATGACCTTGGTAGTTATGGCCAAGGGCGGCGGAGCAGGCCGGCTGTTTGGTTCTGTGACCAACCAGGAAATTGCTGTCGCGCTGGAAAAGCAGGGTATTATCCTGGATAAGCGGAAGATCGTGATTGCCGACCCCATTAAAGCAGTGGGCACTTATACTGTCAACTGCAAACTTGGTTATGAGATCACCGCTCCGCTGACCGTAAAGATCGAGGAGCTTGCCTGATCGTTTAAAATCGCTCGTTATAGAGAGAGGAGAATTTCCATGGCGATGGATGAGCAGTTACTGTCGCGGCAGATGCCCCAGTCTTTGGAGGCGGAGCAGTCTGTTTTGGGCTCTATTTTGATCGACAGTCGTTGTGTTGCCGATGTGATTGGCATTTTGCAGCCGGAGGATTTTTACCTGAGGCAAAACCGCGAGATTTATGAAGGGGTCTACTCCATGTTCAATTACTCTCAGACCATCGACCCGGTTACGGTGCTGGATAAATTGCGGGAGCTGGGCTATTACCAGGATAAGTCCCGGGATTATATCATGCAGCTGATGGATATTACGCCCACAGCTGCCAATGCGGTGCGCTATGCCAATATCGTAAGGGATAAGGCTATGCTCCGGGGTCTTGCCCAGGCAGCAGATGAGATCAACGAAACGGTGCAGGCGCAGGTTGGTACTCCCGAGGAAATGTTGGAAGCGGCAGAGAAGAAAATTTTTGCTCTTCGCAAAGGTGAGCGTGGCGACAGTTTGGAGCATATCGGCACGATTCTCCATAAGACCTTTGACCATTTGACCGAGCTTGCCCAGTCGGATTCGGCCATTCCCGGTTTGTCCACCGGCTTGCGGGATCTGGATAGTAAAATCAATGGCTTGAATAAGTCCGACTTTGTGCTGATTGCAGCTCGTCCTGCCATGGGTAAAACGTCTTTTGCTTTGAATATCGGCCTGAATGTGGCTAAGAAGTATAAAAAGACCGTGGCGTTCTTCTCTTTGGAAATGTCCAGAGAGCAGCTGGCCATGCGTCTTTTATCCGGTGAAAGCTTTGTGGACAGCCAAAAGATGGCCACCGGTAAACTTTCCGAAGATGAGTGGAGCAAGCTTTGTATGGCTTCCTCTGCATTAAGCCAGACGGATATCCGGGTAGATGATAATCCTGCCATTACTGTGGCGGCGATGAATGCCAAGCTGCGCCGGGTGGATAATCTGGGCCTTGTTATTATCGACTATTTGCAGTTGATGACCAGCGCCGGCTTCGGAAGAACCCCCGAAAACCGGGTCAACGTGGTCAGCGAAATTTCCCGGGCTTTGAAGATTATGGCCAAGGAACTGAATGTGCCCGTGGTATGCCTGAGCCAGTTGTCCCGTGGCCCTGAGGGCCGTACGGATAAGCGGCCGCTGATGTCCGACCTTCGTGAATCCGGCGGCTTGGAACAGGACGCGGACGTAGTGCTGTTTTTGTACCGGGATGAGTACTATAACCCGGATACGGAAGATAAGAATGTGGCGGAGTGTATTGTTTCCAAGAACCGCCATGGCGAGGTAGGTACGGTGAAATTGCAGTGGCTGCCTCAGTATACCACTTTTGCTGACCGGGAGTGGAAGCATGCTGAATGATCTGTTAGATCAATTAAAAAAATATGACATGATCCGTCCCGGTGACCGGGTGTACTGCGCGGTGTCCGGCGGTGCGGATTCCATGGCGCTGCTGTGGAGTCTGTATCTGTTGCGGGAAAAATTGGGCGCGGAAATTTGTGCTGCCCATTTTAATCACTGCCTTCGTGGGGAAGAATCCCAGAGGGATGAGGAGTTTGTCCGGAGTTTTTGCCGGCAGTTTGATATTCCTCTGGAAGTGTCCTCCGGGGAGGTCAAACCGGGACAGAAGGGGCTGGAAGCTGCTGCCCGGGAGGCTCGTTATGCCTTTTTCCATATGTTGCCCGGCAAGGTCGCAACGGCCCATACGGCTGATGATAATGCCGAGACGGTGCTTATGCATTTGGTTCGGGGAACAGGACTTAAAGGCTTGGGCGGCATTATGCCGGTGCAAGGCAATGTGATCCGTCCGATGCTTTCTGTGACCCGGGAACAGGTACTTACCTTCTTGGAGGAATATCACATCCGCTTTGTGGAAGATAGTTCCAATCACCAAGACCTGTTTTTAAGAAATCGCCTGCGGCATCATGTGATGCCACTTCTTCGTAGGGAAAACCCCCGTTTGGCGGAAAACCTTTCCCAAATGGCTATGTCACTGCGCAATGATGCTGCGCTGCTGGATGAATTGGCAGATGTGAAGGAATTGCCCCCTGTTTCCCAACTGCGGGTTATGCCCCAGCCTAT
Source organism: Faecousia sp. (assembly GCA_045589195.1). Classification (GTDB taxonomy): domain Bacteria; phylum Bacillota; class Clostridia; order Oscillospirales; family Oscillospiraceae; genus Faecousia. The sequence goes on from JAZNFY010000084.1 coordinate 20,726, forward strand.
GCGCAGCAGAATTTTGGAGCAGTTTTTGAATAGGTGCGGCGTTCGGGAGCCGGAGCGTCGTCATATTGCCTTAGCAGAGGAGCTGGTGTTTTCCCAAAAGCCGTCTGCCAGAGGTGAATTTCCTGGCAATGTGGTTTTGCAAAGAAATTATGACCGACTGGAAAAGATGGGATCAGCCCCGGATATTCAGGAAGAAATCGTTTTGCCGTTCCGGGGAGTAGTGGAATGGCCGGCCTTGGCCCTTCGGATCAGCTGCGTACCGGCAGAGGAAATGATCCAGACGGAAACGGTGTTTACCCTGAGCGGTGAGGGCCCATGGGTGGTAAGATGCCGAAAAGCAGGGGATGAGATTCGTCTTTCCGGCGGAACAAAGTCCTTGAAAAAATTGTTTATTGATCAAAAAATTCCCCAATCCCGGCGGCAACTGCTGCCGGTGTTGGTAGACAATACCGGTGTGGCAGGCGTGTACGGTGTCGGCGTGAATTTGGATAAAGCCGCTATGACTTTGCCTGCTGCGCAGATCCGGTTTGAACAAATCAATTCCAGCGAAAAGCTGTAAAGAAAAATTAGCGGGAGGATTCGTAATGGAAAAGGACATTCAGGAGATACTGCTTTCGGAGCAGCAGATCAAGGAGCGTATTGCACAGTTGGGCGAAGAACTGTCTAAGGAATATGCTGGGAAAAACCCTGTGGTGATTGGTGTTTTGAAAGGCGTGGCGATCTTTTACGCGGATATGATTCGGCAGATTAAAGTGCCCTGTCAGATGGACTTTATGTGCATTTCTTCTTATAAGGGAAGTAAGTCCAGTGGAAATACCAATGTCCGGCTGGATCTTGCAGCGGATATCAAGGACCGCCATGTATTGATTTTGGAGGACATTTATGACACCGGTGCTTCTTTGTCTTACCTTGTGAGCTATTTGGAGACAAAGCAGCCGGCCTCTGTGAAGATTTGCACTTTATTGGATAAACCGGATGGAAGAAAACCGGGTATCACATTGAAGGCGGATTATGTGGGCTTTGAAATTCCAAATGCCTTTGTGGTAGGCTATGGTCTGGACTTCAATGAGAAATACCGGAATCTTCCCTACGTGGGCGTTTTGAAGCCGGAAGCATATCAATCGTAAGGAGAAACCATTTTGAAGAAAAAAAGTATCATTACACTGGTGATCTATCTGGCGTTACTGGGTCTGTTTTTCGCTTGGGTCACCGGTGCGTTCGCCGGTGGCGGTGATGATCTGCCCTATTCCGGGGTAGTAAAACTGTTGAAGGATGGGCAGGTCAAAAGCTTTGAGGTAGAGGACCGGGTGATCCGGTTGGAACTGCATAATCCCTACAATGGCAAGACCAGTCTGACCAGCACATTGGCTGATGTGGAGCAGTTCCGCCAGGAAATGGCCGACGTGATCCAGCAGCAGCTGTCCGCCGGAACATTGGAAAGCTATCACTTCCTGCCGGAGGCGGAGCGCTCTGTTTATGAAATCATTTTGCCGCTTTTGATCGTGGGTGTTTTGCTGCTTGTTTTGTGGTTCCTGCTCATGGGCAGAGCCAACAGCGGTGGCGGCCATCCCATGAGTAATTTCGGCAGAGCAAGAACCGTTTTGGGCATGCCCGACGGCCAGAAGGTTACATTTGACGACGTGGCCGGTGCGGACGAGGAGAAAAATGAGCTGCAAGAGGTCGTGGATTTTCTCCGGGATCCTGAAAAGTTCAAAAAGATCGGCGCCCGGATTCCCCATGGCTTGTTGTTGGTTGGCCCTCCCGGTACCGGCAAGACTTTACTTGCCAGGGCGGTAGCCGGCGAGGCGGACGTGCAGTTTTTGTCTATCTCTGGTTCGGATTTTGTGGAAATGTACGTTGGCGTGGGCGCAAGCCGTGTTCGGGATTTATTTGAACAGGCCAAGAAGATTGCACCTGCCATTATCTTCATCGATGAGATTGATGCGGTGGGCCGCAAGCGGGGCAGCGGTCTTGGCGGCGGCCATGATGAGAAAGAGCAGACGCTCAATCAGCTGCTTGTGGAGATGGACGGATTTAGCCGGGCAGAGGGTGTGATTGTTCTTGCGGCCACTAACCGGCCGGATATTCTGGATCCTGCATTGCTGCGCCCCGGTCGTTTTGACCGGCAAATTTATGTGGGCGCGCCGGATGCCAAGGGCCGTGAGGAGATTCTGAAAGTCCACGCCAGAAACAAAAAGCTGGACAGTTCTGTGGACCTTCGTGCGGTGGCACTGTCTACTTCCGGTTTTACCGGCGCGGATCTGAGTAATCTGCTGAATGAGGCTGCGATTATGGCAGCTCGGGATAACCGCCCGGTGCTGAGCATGGAGGATCTGAACGAGGCTATGATGAAAATCATGGCAGGTCCGGAAAAGCGCAGCCGCGTCCGCCTGGAAAAGGATCGCCGTTTAACGGCAATTCATGAGGCCGGTCATGCGGTGGCAATGCACAATTTGCCCGGCCATGATCCGGTGCGGCAGATCTCCATAGTGCCCCGTGGTCAGGCGCTGGGTCTTACATGGAGCCAGCCGGTGGAAGAATCCACACATTTGACCCGGAATGAAATGTATCAGCAGATTGTAAGTCTTCTGGGTGGTAGAGTGGCTGAGGCGCTGTTTCTCAATGATATTTCTACCGGCGCGTCCAACGATATTGATCGGGCATCCAAGCTTGCCCGGGATATGGTAGCCCGGTACGGCATGTGCGAGGAATTGGGTACCGTCAGCTATCTCAGCGATGGGGAAGTGTTTATCGGTCGGGATTTCGAAAAGACCAAGAGCTATTCCGAGCAGGTGGCAGGCACCATCGATGAGCAGGTAAAGAAACTCATCGACAAGGCCTACCATCATTGTGCAGAGATTTTGAAGAAGGACGAGCAAAAGCTTCATGCAGTGGTGGAATTTTTGCTGGCTAATGAAACCATGACCGGCGAGCAGTTTGCTGCCTGCATGGAGGGCCGTGAAATTCAGGAAGCATCTGCTACCGCACTGTTTGACAGCAATATGGAGTCTGAGCAATAAAATTTACCCACAGGGAGCAATCCCTGTGGGTGTTTTTAATCTTATTGCAATTTGGGGAAAATTTTGTTAAAATAAAAGCAGCATAAAAATGGAGGATACCTATGAACGACGAAAAACTCAGAGAGCTGTTGGGCAAAAATATTGCAGCTTACCGGAAACGGGAGAATTGGACTCAGGCCCGGCTGGCAGAAAAACTGAATTATTCCGACAAGGCGGTATCCAAATGGGAGCGGGGAGAGTCTGTTCCCGATGTGCTTACGCTGGCTGTTTTGGCAGAGTGCTTCGGAGTTACGGTAGATGAACTGCTGACTGACCCGAATGCGCTTCCGGAAAGAACCGGCCCTGTGCAGCAGGCTATGGGCCAGGTGGTGGAAAAGACATTGAAGCGAAGAGCCAATAAGAGCATTATTCTTAGCTTGTCTTCTTTGTTGGTTTGGTTTGTGGCCCTGTTGATCTTTGTGGTTTTGGATGCGCTGAATGTGCCGAAAAGCTGGCTGGCGTTTATCTATGTTGTGCCTGCGGATGCCATTGTGATGTTAAGCTTGCGCTCTGCATGGAAGGATTTTCGGTGGAATCGTGGACTGATCAGCATCATAATGTGGGGCAGCTTGCTGAGCGTTTATATGACACTGCTTTTGTTTGCCCATGTGAATTTGTGGAAGCTGTTTTTGCTGGGAGTTCCCGGACAGGCGGCGATCTTATTGTGGTTTCGCCTTTTCCGGCAGGAAAGAGGGGACGTAAACCATGGATAAGCAGGCCATTCGCCGGAGCATACGGGAGCAAAAGCGCGCTATGACCCTTGAAGAAATTGACCGGGCAAGCATGAAGCTTGGGGAGCTTTTGGCGAAGTCTTCTTTGTACCAAAAGGCAAAAACACTTTATGGTTATCTGCCTTATAATCAGGAGGTGCGTACCGTCCCCATGTTGGAGCGGGCGCTCCGGGATGGGAAACGGGTGGCTGTACCAAAAATCTACGGCGATGAAATGAAATTTATCTATCTGGATGATTTTTCCAAGGTGAAAAAAAACCAGTGGGGAATCCCCGAGCCGGTGGAAGATGGGCCAATAGGGGATGACCCGGAGGCGTTGGTACTGATGCCGGGGCTTGCGTTTGATAAGCAGGGAAACCGAATTGGCTACGGCGGTGGGTTTTATGATAAGTTTCTGCAAGCTGAGCCGAGCCATCCGACCTTGGCTTTGTGTTATGGGTTTCAGGTGCTGCCGCAGCTGGAAACGGAGGAATTTGATATTCCGGCGGACTGTGTCCTTTGGGCATAGTGAGGAGGAAAGAAGATGCATGTACCCAGCGGAAATACGGCGGAGCTGACTTTGGTGACTTTCCGTGAGGCTTTGGTGGCTGCGGAGCAGCCCAGTGAAAGCTACGATGTGAAAAGATGGCTGTATGCGCCGAATTTTTATTCTGAATACCGTTATATCCTGGGTACCCGGGGCGAAAAACCCCTGATCTGCATTGGGGTCAATCCGTCTACTGCCGCGCCGGATGATCTGGATAATACCCTCAAATCCGTGGAACGGATTGCGCTGGGTAATGGGTATGACAGCTTTTTGATGTTTAACGTGTATGCCCAGCGGGCTACGGATCCGGATTCCATGGAAAAAGTATGTAATTGTGCGCTGCATCGGGAGAATATGGAGGCATTTCGGTATGTTCTTTCCATATCCCGGGAGCCGGCTGTTTGGGCTGCCTGGGGCGCTGTGATTGAAAAGCGGGAGTATCTGAAAGAATGTGTTCGGGATATGGCGCAGTTGGGTGTTTCCTTTGGCGCGAAATGGTATTGTGCCGGGGCAATCACCAAAAAGGGCCATCCGCACCATCCTCTGTATCTTCGGAAGGATGAAAAACTCCGGGAGTTTGATATAGAAGCATATCTGAGCGGGGAGGCCAGCCATGGAAGGTAAAGAATGCGAAAACTGCTGGTACTATGATTACGATGAGGAATACGATGAGTATTTCTGCATGATGGATTTAGATGAAGATGAGGTATATCGGTTTTTTACCTCCGAACACAATACTTGCCCGTTTTTTCGCCAGGGTGATGATTATACTTTGGCACGGAAACAATAAAAAACCTGCACAGGATTTCTGTGCAGGTTTTTGTTATCATTTCTTTTCCAGAGCCTGGATCCGTTGCTCCACCAGCGCCTGAATGTCTTTCAGCGCGGCGGCGTCAGCTTCCGGACGTTCCAGCAATGCCTGTATCAGACCGGTCATGTCCGGTTTGTGTGGGTGGGAGAAGGTAGTGGTTGCGAAGTATTCCTCCCGGGTCATGGTGGGGAGAAATGTGCGGCCGTAGGTTTTTGTGCGTTTTACGATGCCGGCTTCGCGGATAATCCCTTTGCGGAGCAGACCGTTCAGCAGAATGTGAACAGAGCTGTCTTTCCAGCTTTTTTCCTCTGCACGGTCAAGAAAATCGCTGCGCGACAATGGATTACCGTCTTCCCAGAGAACGTCCATAATCTGCATTTCGCTTTTTGTGAGAACCAATCAAAATCCCCTCCTTGCTGGAAACTTTATAATTTGTGCCTGAATATAATTGTATTATATATTGCTTGGTAGTTTTTGTCAATTCTTGTTGTATAAAAATAGTAATTTTTATGTCGATAGTATAGGGCAGAATGGGTTAAAATCGATACATTTATAACTTTTACGCAACAATATAAGGAAAATATTTCCTTTTTTGATAAAAAAGACACGGGCGGATGGCCGGGTCTTTCCGTGTGATTACCGGGGCATTAAAGTATCCAGCAGGAATTGCCGATTGATCTCAATATCCGGGACCAGGCCATCTATGGCGCCGATCCATGCGCCCACATAAGAGCCTGTAACGGGAATTCTTTGGGCGATCAGTCTGCTTCCGGAAAGGAGCGGGAAGAGTTTGTTCGTGTAGCCTACGATTGTGGCGTTGGACATATCTGTTGCTACGTGGGGCAGCAGTTCTGTCAGCAAACTATCCAGTTCGTAAAAACTTAGATTTTTGCATTCGGCAAGAATCGTGGACAGAACTTTGCGCTGCCGTTCTGTACGACCGAAATCGTGGTTGCCTACGTGACGGATTCGGGAATAGTACAGCGCCTGGTTGCCGTTTAGGTGGTTGATACCTTCCACTACATTCCATTTTTCCCAGTTCACACCGTCCAGGGGTGTGGTGTTCATATAGTGCGCTTCTTCTGCGGTCAGGTAGATATCGATGCCGCCCAAGGCATCCACCACAGTCGTAAATCCGGCAAAGTCCACTTCAACAAAAGCGTCTACCTTTATGCCGAAATTTTCCAGCATGGTGGAGCGCAGGGTCTTCATGCCGCCCCAGGCATAGGCGTGATTCATTTTGTTGGGAGAATAGCCGGGGATGGTCACATAAAGGTCGCGCATGAACGAGGTCATGGTAATGGTCTTGTTCTTTGTGTTAAAAGAGCATAGGATCATGGTATCGCTGAGAGAGCGGTGTGTTTGACCGGGACGGCGATCCTGACCCACCAGCATGATATTGATGAGATCCGGGTGTTCAATAATCTGTGCCGGTTGCGGTGGCGGGGTGATCTGATCCGGCGAGATGGTTTCGCCGGTGAAGTCCGGGGGTAGAGTCGGCTTGGAATATTCTGTGGTTCCGTAAGAGCCGTTGTCCAGAGACGGCCGCTGGATCTGCCCAAGAAGCCGTTCGGCATAGGCTGTCACAAAAATGGAAACGATCAGGATCAGAGAGAGCACAAAGCACAGGCTGATCAGGAAGATCCGTTTCCACGGAAGAGATTTCAGGATATGAAAAAACCGCATAGTAAAGCCTCCGTGTCTGCGGGTAATAATCAATGTGCCCAAATATTATAACCGAAAACTGTTAAAAAAGCTAGTAAAAAATAGATATCAGTCGAAAATACTGTTTTACGGACAGTAAAAACACCCGTGATTATTGTATCATAGTCACGGGTGGATTATTCTTCCTGAGTGTGTTTGCCTTGCAGAATTAAAAGGTCAGCCATGCGGGAGATAAAAGCTGCATTGGTGGGGCGGGGAATGAGACCGGATTCGTCGGGTGAGAAGTATATTTGCCAGATGGCGGGATCGTGATGCAGCCATGCGCTTTTTATGGCGCTGCGAATGGAGCGTTCTACCCGGGTGCCCGTAGCACCGAAGGGCGCGGCAGCGGCGGGATACAGCTCCTTGGTGACAGATTGCTCTGTGTCTTTTGCTGCCAGCACGATAGCCTCCCGGAGATAGGCGTAGCCGTTTAGGTTGGTGCGAAAGCCCAGGCGCAGCAGAGTGTTGGAGATCAGCACTCTGGGATCCGGACCGGTGATGGCTGGCGAGCTGATTCGCTCAGAAAGGTCAATGATTCGGGCAACAGTTGCACTGATGGTGCAGGGCTTTACCATTACATAGCCAACGCCCAGTTTAGCGGCAGCGTCCAAAGTGTAGTCGCTTATATATCGGGAAGTGGCAAGGATTGCCGGGCGGATGCCGCTTTCAGCGGCTTTTTGCAAAAGGGAGATACCATCGAGTCCGGACAGCATGAAATCCAGCACAAGAACATCGGGGCGAAATTCGTTTAAAAGCCGTAAAGCTTCTAAACCGTCGCCGGCGGTTTTTACATGATGAATGCTTTGGAGCGCTTCGGTAAGGGCAATGCGAAATTCCTCAGAGGAATCGGAAATGAGTATTTTCCGCCTTTGCATGCTGCACCACCTTTCGTTGGGGACGATCTATTAATAAAATATCATATACGAAAGAAATTTGCAATTTCTGCGGTGAAGATAAATTTCGATATTTTTCGACAATCTCGTATGCCAGAAAAGGGCCTGTCCAATCGGACAGGCCCTTGCATATTTTGGGGAATGTTAATTGTGCGGCTTCTCTCCAAAGGTGATGGTCAGTTCCAGCAGTTTGCCTCCCCGGAAAACGGTGATTTCGGTGGTGTCGCCGGGCTTGAAGTGACGCAATGCTGCGGACAAACCGGATACGCTGGAAACGGTGTGTTCGCCGAGGGATACGATCAGATCGCCGGTGCGGATGCCGGCAACGTAGGCGGCATAGCCTTTTTCTACCTGCACGATATATGCGCCCATTCCTGCAAACTGGTCGGTAATGCTTACGCCCAGATAGGGGGTGGAAACGTAGCCGTTATCCTGAATTTCTTCAATCAGGGGCATGGCATCGTCAATGGGAATTGCAAAGCCGATGCCTTCAATGGATGCGCCGGAGGAGGTAGTACCGGAATACTTGGCGGTGGTGATACCGACGATCTCACCTTTCATATTAAACAGCGGGCCACCGGAGTTGCCCGGGTTGATGGCGGCGTCGGTCTGGATCATGTTGATGGAGGAGCCGTCTGTGGATACAGTCCTGTCTTTGCCACTGACAAAGCCTACGGTTAAGGTGGCATTGAGTGTGCCCAGGGGGTTGCCAATGGCGGCAACCTGATCGCCAACGATCAGATCGTCACTGCTGCCAATGGTTGCATAGGGCAGCTCCTCTGCTTCAACTTTTAAAAGGGCAATGTCGTTATTCTCGTCGTGACCGATGAGTTCAGCGTCGTATTCATCACCACTGTGGGTGGTGACGGTGATCTTGGTAGCGCCGCTGACCACATGGGAATTGGTAATGATATAGCCGTCACCGGACAAAATAAAGCCGGAGCCTGCGCTGCTTTGGTTTGTGTTGGAGGCGCTGATGGCCACCACAGTGTCCACACACTTGGCATATACCTGCGCAGGTGTCAGACCATCGGCAGATACGTTTGGAGTACCGGAAACGGAGTTGCCGGTGCTGTTGATTTTGTCTTTTAAAGCGGTGATCTGCTGCGCAAGATGATTTATATGTGCCTGGGTCTTGCTGTTTTCTGCTTCCCAGTAGCGGTTGATGCTGTACGCGGTGATGCCGCAGCCGGAAGCAACCAGCGCAGCGATCAGAATACACGCAAGAATCCTTTTCCAAAATTTGCCGCCGGATGCTTTTTTGGGCTTCGGCTGGTCCTCAGATTCGCTTATCGAATCCCATTGCCAGAGCGCATCCTGCGTTTGGGGTGCAGTTTCGGTTTCATAAGGGGAATCGGCGAAGGGGGATTGGGGCTGAACGACAGCCTCCTCCGGGTTTTCTTCTTTAAACATTTCTGTTTCTTGGTTATCCATAAAACGGTTCCTCCTTGTGAAATTTGGATAATTTTATAATAAAAAGATATTGTGAAATAACTGTGTACGATCTTAAAAGTTTTTATAAACAGCCAATTTCAGGAAAATTCTTTTTTATGATATCCTTTTTTTCGGCATTCGTCAAGAATATAAAAGAAAGGCGGCGGCTGTTTGCCGCCGCGAAGATCGCCTTACTTTTTCCGGAAAGACTTGCAGTCCGTGCACTGATCCATGGCGGGGTTTGCTTCGTGGGTGCCCACAAGGATTTTGTCCAGAGAGCAGTAGTTTGCGCTGTCGCAGTGGTATGCGCACTGGCGAACGGTGCATTCGATGCACTTATTGGCGTTTTCGTTCATGATTTTCCCCCCTTTTGTTTTGCTCGCGATTAGTGTGCCCCGGGGAGAAAAAACTATGATAAAAAAAGCGGAGCCGCCACCAGACGGCTCCAAAAAAAGAGGAAAGAAAAAAGATTATTGCAGGTTAAGAAATGTCATGGGGTCCATGGGTTTGTCGTTTAAGGTCACACTGAAATGGACGTGATCACCCAGGGCATTTTCCAAAAGCGCGGTGTTACCGATTACGCCAATGGCATCGCCCATTTTTACCGAATCGCCGGGAGCCACAGACAGCTCCTTTCCCAGACTGGAATATTTGGTTACATACCCATTGTCGTGGCGAATGACAACTGTTGTGCCCATGGTATCGTCTTCGTAGGCCGTGTATACCGTGCCGTCTGCGGCGGCGCATACGGTTGTACCTGCTTCTGCGGCAATGTCAATGCCGTTGTGCACCCGCCAGTCCCGGGTGGTGGGATTGTAGCTGAGACAGTCCATGGCATACTCTGCCACCGTATCACCGGATACAGGAAGGGTGGTGTTCATGGGCTTCGGGGGCAGAGTAGGAGTTTGACCGCCGTTATTGGGGTCGTTCAGACTGGGTTGGGTAGCCACGGCCTGAATGTCGTCGCCGGGCAGTGTGCCGTTTGCGTCCAGGCTTGGTCCGTTCAACTGGGGATCGGTATTGCTTTGATAATACATATAGCCGGAAATCCCGATGGCAACAGCGCACAGGATCAGGGCTATGTAGTAGCCCTTACCGGAAATGCCATTGCCAGTGTTTTTGTTGCTTTTCATTTTAAGCACCTCCGAAGCAAGTATTTCCCGGAATTCTGGAAGTTAAACCCAAAAAAGAAAAAATTTTT
>JAZNFY010000085.1:0-2878 GCA_045589195.1 Faecousia sp.
GCGTTAATAAAGCCTTTCTGCGCCGCACGGAGCATATTTTCAGGGATCGCCTTCATAGTGGCGATCATAGGGGGGAAGACGGTGAGGCATTGCTTTACCGTGTCGATGGCATCAAAGATGGACTCTTTATCCTCCTGCATATCTTTGTTATATGCCAGGGGAATGCCTTTGAGCACTGTCAGCATACCCATCAGATCACCGTAAACTCTGCCGGTTTTGCCCCGCACCAGCTCCGCAATATCCGGATTCTTTTTCTGAGGCATAATGGAAGAGCCGGTGGTGTAGGAATCGTCCAGCTCGATGAATTTAAATTCCCAGCTGGACCAGAGGATCACTTCCTCAGAGAAACGGGACAGGTGCATCATAACCGTTGCAAAAGCATTGAGCAGCTCTACGCAGAAGTCCCGGTCGGAAACACCGTCGATGCTGTTCAGACAGATACCGTCAAAGCCTAGAGCGGAAGCGGTCATCTCCCGGTCGGTATCATAGGTGGTGCCGGCCAATGCGCAGCAGCCTAAAGGGCTGTAGTTCATTCGCTTGACTGCGTCCTGAATGCGTCCCATATCCCGGGTAAACATCATAGCGTAGGCCAGCAGGTGATGGGAAAAGCTGATGGGCTGCGCCCGCTGCAGGTGGGTATAACCAGGCATAATGGTTTTCTTATGCTGCTCTGCCTGGGAAAGGATCGCCTTTAAAAGCTCCCGGAGCATTTGGATAATGCTATTTGCTTCGTCCTTCAGGTAAAGGCGGATATCTACCGCCACCTGGTCATTTCGGCTTCGGGCGGTGTGGAGCTTCTTACCTGCGTCGCCGATGCGCTTTGTCAGCTCCGCTTCGATAAACATATGAATATCTTCTGCGGCAAAGTCAATGGGAAGCACTCCGCTTTCCAGCTCGGTGAGGATTTCTTCCAAACCCTGAAGGATCTTGTCTACATCCTCTTTTCCAATGATGCCCTTGGCGGCCAGCATCGTGGCGTGGGCCATAGAGCCTTGAATATCCTGCCGGAACATTCGACTGTCAAAGTGGATGGAGGAGTTAAAATCGTCTGCCTGGGCGTCCAATGCCTTGGAAAAGCGCCCGGCCCACATCTTATCCATAGTGATTTTCCTTACTTGTTATTCTTGGCGTCCACCTGTGCCTGCACAGCGATGGGCAGACCAAAGAGGTTAATAAAGCCTGCGGCATCTGCCTGGTTATAATCGCTTTCACCAAAGGTTGCGATTTCTTCGGAGTACAGGGAGTAGGGACTCCATACGCCGGCATTGATCATATTGCCCTTGTACAGCTTCAGCCGCACCTTGCCGGTGACCTTTTCCTGGGTCTTATCCACAAAAGCACTGAGGGCTTCCCGCAGGGGCGTAAACCACTGGCCGTTGTAGACAAGCTCTGCAAAGGTGATAGCAAGTCTTTGCTTTTCGTGGAGGGTCATCTTGTCCAGGCAAATACTCTCCAGAACGCTGTGGGCTTTGTAAAGAATACTGCCACCGGGAGTCTCATAAACGCCACGGCACTTCATACCCACCAAACGGTTTTCCACAATGTCCAAAAGACCGATGCCGTTGGCTCCGCCAATCTCGTTGAGCTTCAGAATAATTTCCTTTGCGCTCATCTTCTGGTCGTTCAGCGCAACGGGAATGCCCTGCTCAAAATCCAAAGTGATGTAGGTAGGCGCATCGGGTGCAGTGATGGGGGAGACACCCATTTCCAGGAAACCGGGCTTTTCGTATTGAGGCTCATTGCCGGTGTCTTCCAAGTCGAGACCTTCATGGCTCAGATGCCATAGATTCTTATCCTTGGAGTAGTTGGTCTCCCGGTTGATCTTCAAAGGCACATTGTGTGCTTCTGCGTACTCGATTTCTTCTTCGCGGGATTTGATATTCCACTCCCGCCAGGGGGCAATAATGGGCATCTTGGGGGCAAAATGTTTAATAGCCAGTTCAAAACGCACCTGGTCGTTGCCCTTGCCGGTACAGCCGTGAACAATGGCATCTGCGCCTTCCTTCAGGGCAATCTCCACAAGACCCTTGGCAATGCAGGGACGGGCATGGCTGGTACCCAGCAGGTATTCTTCATAAACTGCACCGGCCTTCAGGCAGGGCATAATAAAGTCATTTACATATTCTTCCGTCAAATCCAGCACATACAGCTTGGAAGCGCCGGTTTTGATGGCCTTTTCTTCCAAACCCTCCAGTTCGTCTGCCTGACCCACATTACCGGCAACGGCAATGACTTCACAGTTATTGTAGTTTTCCTTCAGCCAGGGGATGATAATGGAAGTATCCAAACCGCCGGAATATGCCAGCACAACTTTTTTAATGTTTTCCTTATTCATAACGCTGCCTCCTGAATGAATATAAGTGCTATGGTGAGATTATACATCTGATATGTATAAAAGTCAATAAAGAATGAATAAATATTCATAAATTGTAAAATTGCTGTATAATCCCCGTGCCGCATTCCTACAAATTAGACAATATGACTGGGAAAAGACCAGATCTCCTACAGAATTCGAGGAATATTGCTTGCTTTATAGAATTGGATATGGTATAATGACGATAAATATACAAAGAAATTTGTATGATTTTTATGGAGGAGACTGCATAATGAAAGGAATCGTTCTTGCCGGTGGCTCCGGTACCCGTCTGTACCCTTTAACCCGGGTCACATCGAAACAGCTGCTTCCTATTTATGATAAACCTATGATCTACTATCCCTTGTCTGTTCTCATGAGTGCAGGCATTCGGGAAATCCTTATTATTTCCACCCCTCAGGACTTACCCCGCTTCCGAGAACTGTTGGGTGACGGCAGCCAGTTCGGTGTGCAACTGAGCTACGCAGAGCAGCCCAGCCCCGATGGACTGGCGCAGGCGTTTAT